>NZ_JABKKK010000017.1:0-24196 GCF_013166535.1 Prevotella sp. PTAC | reverse complement strand
ATAATCTCCTTAACGGTAGCTTCGCCCTTCTCCCAAAACTTGTTCATCACCTCTTCTTCACGCTTAGTAAGTTGTTCCATCATCAAATGAAATTTAGTATATGCAAAGTTAGTCTAAATAAATTAGTCAACCAAGCACTTTGAGAATAATTATATAACATATTATTCCAACCTCGTATTTCAAGCCGTTGGTGGATATTTATCAGTTGGGCTAAATTTCCCTGTTTAGCATTTCTTGCAATAAATGCCTCCAACGACAAGTTTACTTTGGTTTTTCCCTTATAGGCACCCGGATTAAAGTAAACCTAATTCTATTTGCAATCCGATTATATGTAGATGTAAAAACAATCCTACTTTATACTTCGATTTGCATGGGTCAATCAAACAATCCGTTTACCAGATTGACCGCATCATCCTTCTTCTGATTGATGATTTTGGCGTATACCTGCGTCATCTTCACATCGGCATGGCCGAGCAATTTCGAGGTTGTATAGAGGTCTGCTCCAAGGGTCAGCATCATCGTGGCAAAAGTGTGCCGGGCGGTGTGAAATGTAAATCGCTTGTCGATTCCCGCAGCTTTTGCCCAAGGTTTGATAAGCAGGTTCATCATTGACGGGCTTGGTAAATCGAACACATGGTCGTCTGCTGTCTTTTCTCCTCGTTCCGGCATCCACTTCAAGGCTTCGGGAGAAAGCGGTAGATAAATCGGTTCTTTGGTCTTCTGCATGGACACTGCCAACCGATATTGTCCTCTATCGACGAAGACGTCTTTCCACTTCAATCCGACAATATCGCTCACACGCAATCCGCAGAAGCAGGAGAACAAATAAGCGGACTTTACAGCCTCATTATTCATCGGAGTGGTAATCAATGCCCGCACTTCCTCGATAGTCATATATGACCGTTTACTCTCCGGCAGGCGAATCTTATCCGAATTATTGATTTTGGTAAACGGATTGACCTTGATAATCTCCGCACGAACGGCTGCATTCAAAGCTCCGTTCAGGATGCGGTAGTAGGTGTGGAGTGTAAAGTTCGATACACGCTTCCCTTTGGGACGATATTCCGTCATCAGATAATCGAGGTAATCCTGACAGAATGCCTTGTCTATCCGATCCATTGTCATCCGCTCTCCTGCATAATCTTTCAAGATGCGAATAGTAACTGAGATTTGGTTTCCGTCTTTCTTCCCACGTTTTGCCTGATTCTCTTTATACGTATTCATCCAATCGAGCAAGAACACCTTTTCCCTGTTCTCGATGCCAGCTTCCCCATTCGTCAATTCAATGATGCGTTTCGACTTGATGGCATTGGCTGCGTCCATCGTAACCTGATTTCGTTTCCGGGCATTATTATCAGTTTCCGGGATGATATACATTTTGAGGTACTCGTATGTTCGCTTTCCGTCGCGGTATATATCCAGATACAGACTCTTACTTCCGTCACTCAGCGGTTTCATCCGAAGACGGATTGGTTCTTTGACCTTCGTCGGTTTCTTTACTCGTGGCATAAGCAATTCCTTTTTTTCGTTATTTCTGTTGCAAAGGTAGAAATAATAATCCAAAACAAGGAACAAATAAGAAACAAAAATGTACCGAATAAGAGCCAAACAACCGAAAACAATGAAAGCAACTGAAAAGAAATGCACACTTATAAATAGCTATAAAACAGCACATTTATTTTCATTTGTTTGGTTGTTGTTTTCATTTTAGATATGTATTCTATAAATCTGGTAAATTTATGTATACTTAATTGAATCAAAGGTTTTATTATGAATAATCGTAACAAATATGCAACAATACAGATAACTATATGTACTATAAATACAGCCCAAGGTGCCCCACCAAATTTCAAAACAATATAGGAAAGTGGTAGGATAAGAAGTAACAAACCACCTATGACTGATTGATAAACTTTTATTTTTCCTGTTGCAGACGCAGAAACCATTAATGGATTTGCAGTAGAATCAATCAATAGAATCAATATCATAATTCGTAAAAAGATAACAGTGTAATCCGGCACAATTTTCAACCACAATTTTAAAATTGTTGATGCTTCCAAAAAGATAGGAAAACATACTATAAACAATAAAAGGAATGTAAACTTACTACTCCTATAAACCAATTTATGCATCTCTTCTATTTCTCCAATGGCATACGTTTTAGTTATCTGTGGATTCAATGCCATTTGAAAATTTGCCGAGAATTGATTTATTGCATTTTGCACTTGCACACTTATTGCCCTAGCTGCATTTACGGCCGGTCCGAAAAACATATTGAGCATCATATTTACACCTTGGGTCATTAGAATAAAAGCTAAGTTTCCCCATAGATTCCATCCTGCAAATCCCAACATCTCTCGAAATAAAGTCTTCTCAAAATACCATTCGATTCTTGACTCTACAAACTGTTTTCTACAATATACAATATAGCATAAGCTGATACAAAACTGTACACCTGCCAACAAATATGCATAAAGTCTGAGCTTATCTATATTTCCAAAAACCAGCAAAGCAACTGCAATCAATTTTAAAAAAGCTTCCAATATAGAAATATAGGCAAAAGCCGACATTTTTTCATGGGCAACAATATCCGCATTGAAAGGATAACTCATGATACCGATTACGGTTGTAAATATACTGTAGTGATATACTATTATGGCATCGCTCATACGAGTCTCTGGTATCACTAATTTCTCATATAGGAACCAAAGTCCCACCGTCTCACCTAATATAACAACAAATATAGAAATGACAATATGTATATTTATACTTGTAGAAAACACTTGACACAGTCTCTCCATGTTTCCCTTCCCAAGTTCAAAGGTTATATATCGTTGAGTTGATGAAGTCATAGCACTATTGAGAAAACTGAGCATCGCCACCACACCCGCAACTACATTATATATACCATAGTCATTTACACCTAACGTATTTAGTACAACACGACTTGTGTAAAACTGTACAAGCATCATAAAAATCATGCGAAAGTACAACAATATAGTGTTCTTTGCTATGCGCTTATTATTTGACAATGTTTCTATCATTCTAATAAGACTATGTGAAACATTTTTTCCATATACATCGAAACTATTATTCCACCACCTCGAACTTCTCGCAATGAACACCGGAAATCGCCACGCTCATACCTCCGACATCCAACACTAAGTTACGATCACGGTCTATACGAATGACATATCCTTCAAGTCCTGCAAGAAATCCGGAAGTAATGCGCAGCTTGATATTGCCACCGGCATAATATCTGAACGGCTTCAATAAAAAACGCACGCGCTCCGGAGATGCATCCAATACACGCATAAACGGTTGCATGACCGTATCAGGAATGACAGCAGGGAAATGGGTGCTACAATTATTTACAAGATGATACCCTGTAAACCTGATGTCGAGATATTCCTGAAGTTTTTGTGGTATTCCTTTCAAGAATATGAGACCGCTTATGGTCGGTTTGTCTATCGTCTGAATGCCACGGGTATGCTTTTTACGATAATAAGTGACCGACTTATGAACAAAATATGTTATATTGTCTTTTTCCAACCTATCCGTAAAAGTATTAACTTTACTGTTATGAACAAACAAATATCCCCAAACATCCTGATTATCAGAGATTTTTTGTTTTAAGTCTGTTTTGGTTTTACTACATTCTTCTATTGCTGAACCGATATTTTTTACCGATCCAGAAATATCAATGCCATTTGGAATACGAACCTTTGTATGGAATACCGTGTCCATCACGTCTTAATATCAGGTTTGTTTTCGTTGGCTTATAGAATGAGAATTAAGCAATCCTGCGTCATCATTCCCACACTATTTTATGTCGTTGGCTTGTTGTCTGCGTAAGACTGGCAACAGTCTCAAACAACTTATATCTTTCACCATAACATAAAGTTTTCTTATAAATAAAGAATGCCTTTCTTATCGTCACTTGCCCGTTTTCATATAGTAAAACGAGCAATTTGCTGCAAAGATACTATTTCTTTCTCGAAATACTTGTAGTTCATATTATGTTTTTCATAAAAATCTAAATAAATTCCATTTATAATATTACCATATTTAGCAAAGCGAAATTCTCGTTTTCATGTCTTTACCTGATTATTAATGATTTATATCTAATTGCTCGTTTTACTATATGAAAACGGGCAATTAGAAAATCGTTTTATATCAATGTTATCTTGCTTATTATTTCCTTGTTTGCTTTATTTACCATTGATTTGTCGAGTGAAGCAAGATATATTTGTGTGGTTTTGTCTGAGTCGTGTCCCAATCCCTCACTGATTATAGATAACGGCACATCCATATTTCTGGCTATACTGGCCCATGAATGGCGCGCAACGTATGTGCTTAGTGGAATAGGTAGCCCAATGAGAGTTCCTATCCGCTTTAAACTGCGGTTTATCCGTTGCAGAGCCTGTTCATAAGAAAGCCTGTCTGCCAATGTCTCCCCTCTTACTATTGGGAAGAAATACGGAGAATCGTATGTCTGTCCGGCATACCTGTCCACTATGTTCTGCATTGGCTGCTCCCACTGAATGACCAGACTTTGAAACGTCTTTCGACGATTATAGGTTAGAAATCCGTTTCGCAGGTCACTCTTTCTCAAATATGCAATATCTATGAACGACATGCCGCGTGTATAAAAACTGAACATAAAGATGTCACGGGCAAAATCCAATGAAGTTTTTCCCGACAGGTCGAGGGATTGTATCATGCGGATTGTCTCTATCGGAACGGCACGCTTACAAGTCTTCCCGACAGACACATGTACTTTACGGAAAATATCATTATTCTCTGCCTGTCCATCATCCACCGCCTGCCTGTAAAGCGTCCGTAACGTGCGAAGGTAACATGCGGCTGAACTGCGTCTTAGTCCGGCATGAAGCATCCATGCCTCATATTCCTGTATCAATTCATTATCCATCCCATCAAACGCAATATCCTTTTCCTCACGAAACTTAGTGAAACACCTCAGTACATTATTATATGTCTTTGCCGTTCCATAGCATCCCATTCTGTTTTTCTTATCTATCTGTGACCTGATATAACGGAAAACACTCATGCTATTAGTTCGTTTTCTTAAAACATCCAACAGGTCTTCAAGAGTGTAATGACGAATAGTATTCTCTCTTTCATTCACTATTTCTCTCATAACATCCATATCCATGTTGATTTTCGACTGATATAATTGTAATACAGCCTTACGCTCACTATCACAACAAACACTTCCTGAGATTACAATACAAGCATGCTCTTCATCCCATTCATTCGGATAAATGCGATAAGAAGTACCCATTACTCCCGTTCTACGAAAATGATTTACCTGATAATACAATGTCCCTTCTTTGCCTGATACAGAAGAAGGACGAAACCTTAATCTTATACTTGTCATTATTCATTATGTAATTATATGTGATTACACATCAAAAATAAAACTACATATCGAGTTCTGCAAATCACGATCACAGTTATATCATCATAAACCACAATATTTGCCAAAACAGTAAATCGGAATATAAAGACATTTTCATTGCGACATAAAAAACGGCACATGCAGTTTTGTCAACCCGCATGTACCGTTTACATCATGTATACACAAAATTTACCTACCTTGTAAGCGACATTTTCAGACTGAAACCGAAATCATGTGTAGTCGTAGGATAACTGCTGCTCGCCAGTAGCGGCGTGTTGGTCTGGCGGTCGTAATATGCACTCAGTGTTATGAGCCTTGACAAAGTATAGTCTGCCATGAACGACATTTTAAATGCCGAGTTTCCGCTGCTCGCCGCGCTGGTTATAGTGGCTATGTCACGTGTGATGGAAGCCTGTTTCCTGAATGATATGTCAAGACGCATGTTCAAATCGTGATTTACTCCACCACGGACATTGGTTGTAGCAGTCTGCTTGCTCTTATTGTCCTCGGTCTTCCGTCCACGTCCACGCTGTGATTTCTTTATCTTGCGCGACGCTCCGCTGCCGAAAAGATTGAAGTTGCTTATCTTATATCCCATGCCTATTACCCAGTCCTTGCTCAACGCCTCATTTATCTGCACACTGGTCATGCTAAGGCTGAGCACTCTCGTGGTCCGGTATTCGAGCTTGCATGTAAGGTTGTTTTCAAGCGTTACATCCACTCCGAGCAATGGCGAGAAAGCCTCGTTGATGCTCACTGTACTTACGTTGTACATACTGTTTGGCACAGGGTTTCCGGTGGTCGCGTCGTTGATGAAGCCCAATCCATCCATATACTCATGGAAAGTACTGTATGTAGCGTAACTTCCCACAGCGAAAACACTTTTATATCCATGATTGACATTCACGCTCTTGAAGTGCTCATTAAACCACTTCAGTTTCGACAGACCGCTGTAACGGACAGTCCAGTTTGGCAGCATGCGCTTCAACGCCGGGAATATATCGAGCGACGAGCCGCCACTCGACGTATACGCTGACAGAAACGCCGGGATAAGCACATCTGCACTGTACTTATTCACCATTCCAATCTCCGGATTATACTGTGCGCCACCGAGATCCACCCCATTGGCATCATAGACACCGGAAGGATATGTCGTGCCTGTATAACGTGCCTGTACACGGTTGCGGAAAGACTCTATTGACTGGCAGAAACGTGTGAACGACTTAGAACTATAACCGTTGTTGGCATCGCCAATGCCTTCAAGCGCGCTCTTCAAACTGATTGTCGTCATGTTGAATGAGCCGCTTTGGGTTGTGGGCATACCGGAATACATATATTGGACACTGCGTGCCTTGTTGACTGTACGGCTGGCGTTGAGATCTATTTTAAGGTCGCGCACAGGTTCAAGTGTCATGCGTACCTGCAAATCCTCACTGCTGTTTGTCGTGGCAGGAGTGGCAACACTGTCGTTGCAGAGTAACCAACCGTTATCGTATGCTTTCTGCAAATACCCGTCGCCAACCATACCGAAAGCGAAATCGAGTCCTGGAGAAAGGACACTGCCCGTACGCTGACCGAAAGCATCACCGATATTGGGAATAAATCCCGGCAGAGCCATCGAGTACTGACTTCTATACGAGATACCTACGCTGCGCACCATCATCAGAAAGCGGGCCGCACTCTGCGCCGGACTGTACCACCACTTCTTTTCAAGAGGTTCTTTCGGGGTTACACTCAACTTTATCTTGACAGAATCGCGCCCCTTGACTATTATCTTATTGTCGTCAACCACTTTGTACTTCACCTTATAAGGTTTGCCGTCAGCGGTCTTTGCCGTCACTATAAGTCGTTTGCTCTTCTTATTGTGCGACACTGTCATTGTCGTATCAGGCACGAGCGTAAGCTCACGCTGATATGTATTCTTGTTTTTCGGCAGTTCTTTTTGCTCTTTCGTCTCCTCCTTTTTACCGTCCGTTCCTCCCTTTTTATCCTTATTGTCAGTCGTCTTCTGGGTTGCCGCCGGTTTCTTTACTTTTCTGGCAGGCTGCACTCTTGTACGCTTGTTAAACCGCTCGTTCGCCTTTTTAAGGAATGGAACGTGATTGTACAGCGTCTCCATGTTAAACGTAGAATTGATGTTGAGATTGCGGTTGTTCGATATTGTGTTTCCAAGAGACGTTCCGTCGTCAAGTTCCGTACCTCTTATCCACGAATAAGTAGCCGTATATGATGCATCGGCATTGAGCCAATCAAATATCGGCAACTTGTTGAGCGGCAATTGATAAGATGCCGTGAACGACTGCTGGTAATCAAGCGGCGTACCAAGATTTCTTATACTGTGCCTCACAGAGTCTTTCCACGCCTGATAACGCTCGGGATAAAGGTCCTTGTTTACCGGAGTATAAGGCTCTTCTATCTGTGCATGTGTAGCCGACTGGAAGTTCATGTGCAGATTTTTCGTCAAATCCCACCTCAAAGAGAATTCCCGGTTCCACAAGAACTGCTCGCTGAACGTCAGCGGAAGTTTTGAGCCTTCGATACTTTCGAGGTCCCTCTCCTGCAACTCATAGTAATTACGTATCATCTCACTGTTGAACGAAACACTTTGGGGCAGGTAATTTATGCCTATGGCTTTGGGGAAATTTAGCCATTTGCTCTTTCCCTTCAATTTCTTGAATGGCTCATACGGTTTATATACTGGGGTGTAATTATAGTTCACAGAGCCTCTCCATTGGTCTTCTTTCTCATATATCGTCGTCTCGCCCGATGTGTATCTGTGCGAATGACTGTAACTGAAAGAGAAGTTTGCCGGGTCATACGGCATGGGATGACGCTTTGTCTTGATACCCACACGAACGTTCGACAACGAGAAGTTGGTGTTCGTCGTTTTCGTAACAGCTATCGATTCTATCGAGTCACGCTCATGCTTGTCAGCGGTTGCCTCGAGAGCGTCATCCAGCAGCATATCGGTATCGAGCGGGTTATACTTCGGCCTTGTCTCTTCCTTAGTCACTGAATAGTATAACGGCGCAGTGACCTTTGCCTTGTCAGGGAAAAACTTACCCAGTTCAAGATTGGCCGTGAGGCTGTATGTCTTATAATCGTCGGTAGATCGCTGCGCCAGTCCTTCTTCTATACCACCAAACCCCTCGGTAACAATCTTGCCTGTAAGGTTCACCGTACCGAAATCCGACAGTTGCATGTTCAGCGCTCCCGATGCGGCCCAGCCTCCCTTGTTGTTGAATTCAAGCAGTCGCAGTTCGTTAACCCATACCTCTCCCGACTTCTCCGATGAGGAAATATTGCGCACACCTATCATCATTGTCTTCACCTCTCCGAGCGACGGATTTCCCATCACACTGATTTTGTTGTTAGGACGGTTCGCGTCATAATCGTAGAACACCGCCGTATACGATGCCCCACCGGCTGATTTTGCTATGTTCCGGGCTTTCTTCAAGGCAGTAAAGAGAGAAAGATCTATATCAAGCATGTTCTCTTCCGGCCACACTATGCGTCTCTCCTCAGCCGACATGCTGTACTGCCGTTCGGGAGTCAGTTTCAAAGGTATCTCATACTCATAATAGTTGTTCTTATAGTCACTGCCCAGACGAACAAAAAGCGCAAGCTGGTCATTCTGCAAATTGGTGGTGTTCTGCATGAAACTGTTGGCATGCACGAACATTTGCAACCGCTTATATTGACGCAAATCGAGATTGGTATTCTTATATACGGCCTTAGCCTCGTTCTTTGACAGGTTCTTGACGGTGAGGTTCATCGCCTGCTCGTTACTTTCCACAAGCTGCGGTTGAGACGGGTCGGTAACACGGCTGATACCCGGCGGAAGCACATAGTTCACCGGTTGCTTGTCGTTATACTCCTCTATATTCACCGCACTGACCTCAAGCGTACCGCTGTTACTCGATGCCGTGTTGCTCAGGTTCTGCTCGTACATGCGCCATTCTCCGCGAACAAGGTCAAGACTTCCGAAACGCAATATTACGGGCTTCTCAAAACCGGTAAGAAACATTCTCATGAAACGTATCGAGGTAAAGTCGTTTATCGACCCTATGCGCTCTTTATCGGCCGCATTCACCGGGATACGAAACTTATACCAGTTCACGGTCTCTTTGTTTCCATTACGCAGAGAAGCTGTATAACGGCGCACATCCGTGATATAATTCTGTCCTATATTGTTCTCGTTTATGTCTTCCGGGCGTATACTTACCTTATACTGATAATACCGCTCATATTCGTTCAGCGTATAATCCTGGTTTATATCCTCAACGTCCGGCATCGTCTTATACGATGTGTCGTAACTCTCGTTGTTCCCGTCGTTGTCGGGCGAGTTTCCTTGCTGGTTGTTTATGCGCTTGTATCGCTCGAGAATAGATGCTTTACGGCCATCGAGGTCGCTGCCTCTGAAATAATGATAATCATCATTTGCCGGATCGTCTGTCCACGCTTTACGCACACTGTCGTTTGCCAATGTTCCAACAAAGGTATTGAAATCGGCATACGGAGCGAAGTTCCGTTCCTCCTCATCATTAAGTCCGTTGAGACCTACATCCTGCAAAGCGCGTGAACCCGGTGTAGTGGCAAAAGCATAAGTCTGTGTGGCCTGCACAGGTATCTTTCCCCACTGCGTTGTGGTGAAACTGCCGGATCCGTCCACCGGCATACCGCTTTCATAGAATTTCTTGCCGTCTCGCAACACATCCTCGCTTACCTCACCAAGATTTATATACAGATCTCCGCCATGCGATGAGGCATCTCCGTTTATACGGGAATATATGAAAGGGTCGAGCAGCCAGAACTCTATATACTCGATGTTGGCGGCTTCAAAATCATTGGTATCGAGCTTGCGCATCATACCGCCCCATTTTGCCATCGGGTTCTGCACCGTTCCATCGGGATTGACCGCCGTAGAGAAATTATACGGTCCGCGTTCATTGGGGTAATATGCAAGATTGAGAATTGGAAGAGTGGATGTGGCTCCGTTGTATGAACTCTGATCACGGTTCGGATAAAGCTCGCTTACATAGACCTCACGCACATAATGGTTTGACAGTTGGTTTAGATCGCTCTTGATATGGGCCGGCGTCAGAGAACTGCTGCGGTACGTGAACAAAGGATCAATGGTATACCATGCAAGCAACGAACGGTTGAACCCGCTTGTAAGGCCCGTCTTGTCGCTATGTTCCGGGAAAAGTGAAGGTACACTCGACAATACCCACGACTTCGGCTCAGATACGTCTATGCCGTTCTTCGTGTTCTCGAAATCGTCTATATACGACGCATTGTCCTGCGTACCGCCTGCCTGTCCGGCAATGAGTTGCGCAAACTCACCTGTAAACGATATTTGCGACGGTTGCGTGCAGTGCAGGAAAGGTATCTTGTCGAGCATGTTGGTGAGCCACTGGCTCTCCTTTTTCCAGTTGAGATTAAATCCCCACAGAATATTATTCAGCGGTTCCGAACCCATTGTCACTTTCGACGTGAGGGTCTGTTCGGAAAGCCGTTGGAACGTTCCGCCTATCTGGAAATCTTTCGTTATGTCATATTCCCAGTTCAGCCCGAACATTGTCTTGCGCTGCATGCCATAGTCTGTGTTACTTTCAAGACTTACATTTACCGACGTTCCGGCATCGATGATGCTCTGGTTGAGTATCGTCACCTCACCGGCAGAGTAGTCGACGGTGTAGTCGGCACCTTCCGTGAGCACCACTCCACCGGCCGTCACCACCACCGATCCCTGCGGAACATTATACGCCCCGAGCGAAATCACGTTTGCCGACGTTCCTTTGTACTGTCCCATCAGCACGTATTTGTTTTTCTCCGCTATCTGTCTCGCAGCTGTCTTAGTGGTGTCATACAGTTCCGTAAACGCATATTTGTCTGCCGTGGCGGCCGGGACTCCAGCACTTATAAGATATGTGCGCAGATAACTTCCGAACGGTTCGGCTGCAGGAAAGAACACACGGCCGTTGCTCACCGTATATCCTTCTACAAAGTCGAAGTATCCGTTTGAGTGCGGTTTGTTGTTATTATCGAGCCGGTCAGCGCCCAGTACCTTGATAAGAGTCTTGTCCTTTACCTGCTGTTCGGGGATATACGTCAGATATACTCCCGATGTGTCGCTCTGATATTTGATGTCAAGACGGAATTTGGTCTTCTCAACCGTAGAAGCAAGAAAGTATACGTTTTTCATCATCAGCCGCCAGTTTCCCATCATCGGATTGTTGCTTGTGTTTTTAAGCGACTTCACAAAGATGGCCTCGCCGGTGTTTGTATTGTCCGAGGCGAACTCTCCCACCTGAAATGTCTGTCCGTTGAGAGTGTATTCATATGCCACGGCGAGCACTTGATCCGTTTGCAGCGTTGTCTTTAATGATATATATCCGAGGGCGGTGTTCACCGTATACTCGGAAGGTGACAGCAAGCGGGCGCTCTGCACCTTCTCATAGTCCACTCCGCCCACAAATCCCCCTATGGCATCGAGCACTGTATTGGTCTGGTCTATGTCTCTTGCCGCAACATAATCATGTGTCATGGCGTAGTATTCCGTATTGGCTCCGTTTGACGGCGCCACGTCTCCCGCACCACCCCACAGTGGATTTTTCACGTTACGTCCCTCTCCAAGATCTGTCAGTGCCACGATGTTTCGAGTATTGCTCGTGGTTCCCGTCTTGTTGGTTGCCCACACTTCGACACGCGTTATCTTCACTCCGGTAGTGATGTTGGGCAGTGTAGACATGGCTTTGTCATACCGTTCACGGAAATAATGTCCGAGGAAGAAGTGGCGGTTTTCCTCATAGTTAGCCACGTTTATCTCAAAAGGAGTGAGTTGCGTGCCTCCGCGAGACGATACGCTTTTGGTCGTTGAGTTTTTCTGCGACAGCACCGTCTGTAATTTCAACTTTCCGAACTGCATGTCCGTACGCACTCCGAAAAGTGAGCTTGCTCCCTTGATAAGAGACGAGTTGGACGGGAAATTCACATTTCCTGCCTCTACCAACTTTATAATCTCGTCTTCCTTACCCTCATATCTCAGCTTGATGTTCTTAGAGTCGAAGTCAAATGTGGCGTCAGTATTGTAGTTCAGGTTCATGTTTACCTTGTCTCCCACCTTACCGTTAAGACTGAGGTTTATCTTCTCGTCGAAGTCAAAAGCCTTTGTCTTGCGATTTCTTATCGGCAACGACGGGTTGTCAATGCTCTTGAAATTAGCTCCCACTTTAAGTTCAGCCGTTCCTTGCGTCTTTATGCGCACTCCGCCCGGGCCGAAAATCTTCTCGGCCGGCCCCAACTCGAATTTCATATCAGAGAAAGAGAACTTCTCCTTGCCTTTTGCCGCTACATTCTCTGCGTCTTTCTTGCGGAAGAACTCCTGCATGGCACGCCTCTCGCTCCATCGGCGATACTCCTCGGGAGTCATCAGCACAGGCGTGTTCAGATATGAGTCGCCTATCTTGGAGCCCACAAAATACAGATCGAGCGAATCGTCGTATATCACTTCCTGCCTTATGTTGTCGGGCATCTTCAAGTCGAGTGCGGACGAATCGAGATCAGCGACAAGCATCGGAGCCGTTTTCTTTATCTTCCACCGCGGATGCAACAATGAATCGGGAATGGCCTCATCCTCGACAATCAGCTTGGGCTGCGCCTTGGGCGCAGGCTTCCTTGCCCCCGTCTTGTCGTCCTGCGGCATGGCTATCGCACCTATACCGAACAGGGCCGTAAGTATATAGAACGCTATTTTACGCCTGTTAAGTCTCACGTTACTGTCGCTCGCTATTCCGGTTTACAATCATTATTTTATCTGTTTCAAAGCCAGCTTGACCACCATCTCCACCGGAGCGTCAGGGTTGGCTTCGAGTATTTGCAGCACCACTTTCTGCGATGGCGCAGGTGCGAAACCAAGCATCGTGAGTGCACCAACAGCCTCATCTTTCACCTTATTGTCAACAGGAGCCGTAACGGTGCCGCCCACAGGTATTTCACCCGTGATACCGAGAGCCACTATCTTGTCGCGCAAATCCACTATGATGCGCTGTGCCGTCTTAAGACCTATTCCTTTCACGGATTTAATCATCCGCTCATTGCCCGTGGATATGCTGTCACACAGTTCCGAAGGACTTAGTGACGAGAGCACCATGCGGGCGGTATTGGCCCCCACACCGGACACGCTGATAAGCAACTCGAACAGCTCACGCTCTTTCTTCGTGGCAAACCCGTAAAGCACGTGGGCATCCTCACGTATGGCTTCATACACATATAACTTAACATCGTGCTTGCCCTGAATGGCACTATAAGTATTGAGAGAGATACTCAGACCGTATCCCACCCCGCCCGTCTCAATAGTGGCAAGAGCGGGGCTAAGCTCTGTAAGCTCGCCTTTGATGTATTCTATCATTATTATAATTTTACGTATATATACATTTCTTTAAACGACATCACCCGTCTTTTTATTGTATCGCCATACAGCGAAAGTTGGAAAAGAGACTTTAAAGAGCGCAAAAAGCCTTTATACCGACCACGCAAGCCAACAGTTCGGATGTGAAAGCAATAAGACTATTATAAACACGAATTATAACAGAAACACCATGCAACAGCAACAAATTAAAACAAAACAATCCACACCTTTATTTTTAAGTGCTTATTTATTACGGTTTTTGCGGTAAAATACATATTTTTGCACAGTAAAAGAAGTATAAACATCAAACAACAATACGAACATGAAAAAGATAAGAGCGGCCGTGGTAGGCTACGGCAACATCGGACAATACACAGTACAGGCAATAGAGGCTTCGGAAGATTTTGAACTGGCAGGCGTAGTACGCCGTAACGGGGCTGAGAACAAACCGGCCGAACTGGCAAACTACGATGTGGTCAAAGATATCACAGAATTAAAAGACGTAGATGTAGCGATACTTGCTACCCCGACACGCAGTTGTGAGGAATATGCAAAAAAGATATTACCGTTAGGAATAAACACGGTAGACAGTTTCGACATACACGGAGGCATCGTAGAGTACCGCGCCAATCTCATGGAAGTGTGCAGACAGAATGGCACTGTGGCTGTAATTGCCGCCGGATGGGATCCGGGCTCAGACTCAATCGTGCGCACACTGATGCAAAGTCTCGCACCGAAAGGATTGTCGTATACCAATTTCGGCCCGGGCATGTCCATGGGACACAGTGTCTGCGTGCGCTCGAAAGAAGGTGTCAGGAACGCCCTTTCAATGACCATTCCGCTCGGCGAGGGTATACACCGCCGTATGGTATACGTTGAACTCGAGGATGGCGCAAGCCTCGACGAGGTGACAAAGGCAATCAAGGCCGACCCGTATTTCGCCAGCGACGAGACACACGTTTTCGCTGTTGAGTCGGTAGACGCTGTACGCGACATGGGACACGGCGTGCACCTCGTGCGCAAGGGTGTCAGCGGAACCACACAAAATCAGCGTTTCGAGTTCAACATGAGCATCAACAACCCCGCACTGACAGCTCAAGTACTTGTCAACGTAGCCCGCGCGTCGCTTAGACAACAGCCCGGATGCTATACGATGATAGAACTTCCTGTGGTAGACATGTTGCCCGGAAGCCGCGAGGAGCTCATCGCACATCTGGTATAAAAAGAGGATAAAATTGAGGCCAAGACGCTGTCTATTTATATTAAAGCAGTCGCAGAAATATCTCTGCGACTGCTTTATATTTTTCTGTAATTATAATTTATCCATAATGAAATGACTGCGCTCTGTTTAGTTTATTATGGTCATTATACAATGGAGCTTAAAATCCATGTCATGACATAGATTTCAACAACAAACTTGTACAATTACAGATTGTTTATAAAAGCAAAAAAAGATAATGTTATACGATTTATCATATTTTTTAATTAAGTTTGCAGCGAATTGCAAACCGACGACCTACAGGTCAAAAACAACAGATGCCGTAATCCCCAAAGCATATCGGCAGTAATATAAGGCATATTAAGAACTCACATAAGAAAACGTCCGGCGGATAATTAAAAAATCCATTCATCCACAAAAGGACATTGCCCATCTTTCGAAAAAACAGAAACCATCAACAAACAGGCTGCACGGCCTCAAACGGAATACGAAACAAATCATAAAACAAAAAAAGACAATGAAAAAGAAAAAAGCATTAATAACAGGACTGATGGCGCTATCCCTCATGTTCTCTTCTCCGGCTATGGCCGACTACGGAAAGTATTACCGGAACCTACCGGTGAAAGTAAACCAAGTAGCCGAGTTCACCATACCTTCAAATACGGTGAGTATCAAGGATTTCGGCGGTGTGGGCGACGGCGTGGCACTGAACACGGAGGCTTTCGCCAAAGCCATTGACGCGCTGGCGGCAAAAGGTGGCGGGCACCTGACCGTGCCGCAGGGCATCTGGCTGACAGGTCCCATTGCACTGAAAAGCAACATTGACCTGCATATAGAGAAGAACGCAATCATATATTTCTCACCGGACAAGACACTTTACATAGACAAGAACCCTAAAGCGGGACGTGTGCTGCCATGCATAGGAGCCACACGGTGCAAGAACATAAGCATCACGGGCGAGGGAATTATAGACGGTAACGGAGCACAGTGGCGGCCGGTAAAGCGCGGCAAGGTGAGCGATACGGAGTGGAAGCGGTTTAAGGCCATGGGCGGTGTGGAGCGCCAGAACGGCAGCCTGTGGTATCCGTGGGACATGAAGTCTGGCTATGCGAACATAGCCGACACACCCGAGAAGCAGGAAAGCAAGCGTAACGACATCTTCAGGATTAACCACTGCGAGAACGTGATGCTGAAAGGAGTGACAATACAGAACTCACCGAAATTTCACGTACATCCGTTCAACAGCCGCAACATAATCATTGACGGCATCACGGTGCGCTGTCCGTGGAATGCGCAGAACGGCGATGCCATAGACTTGAGCGACTGTCACCGGGCACTGATAGTCAACTGCACGGTGGATGCAGGCGACGACGGATTATGCATGAAAAGCGGCGACTATAAAGATGGCGCGCTCGTGAACGGTTGCGAGGACATAGTGATAGAAAACAACACGGTGTTTAACGCCCACGGCGGATTTGTGATCGGCAGCGAGGACATTTGCGGAATGAAGCGTATCGTAGTACGTAACTGCCGGTTCGCCGGCACGGAAACGGGCCTGCGGTTCAAGAGCGGAATAGGCCGTGGCGGTAAGACGGAAGACATATATATAAGCAACATCGTAATGACCGACATCACAGGCGAGGGAATAATATTCCAATGCGACTACGTGAACCGGCCGGCCGGAGCGAAAGACGACGGCAAGGCAAGTCATCAGAAATTAGAAAAAGTGCCTGAATTTACCGACATCCATATATCTGACATTATATGCCGAGGTGCCAAGACGGCAATAGCGGCTAAAGGTATCGAGGGTCTGGACTGCGTACACGGCATAACGATAGACAACAGCACATTCGTATACGACAAGACGGGGCTGGACATCGACGAAAAAACCGCCCAACTGAAGCTCACGGGAGTAAGACTGGTTGAAAACAAAAAGTAAAACGATAAAAACGGCTTTGCAAATAAACCGACATGGCTTTCTCGACATTTGAGAAAGCCATGTCGGTTTTTCGTAAAAATGAAGTACGTTTTCAAATAACGGACAGTTTCCACACCACGAAACCACTATCAACCCTGTGCGTTCGCCGCCGCTTCCTGCAACATCTCATTCACGGTGGGGTGAGCGTGGATTATATATTTAAGCTGTTCGAGAGTGGTGTCGCGGCACATAAGCGCGCCTATCTCCTGTACCATGTCGGCCGAATGGGCTCCGAAAGCATGACAACCGATTATGCGTCCGCCGCTGTCGGCAATCAGTTTGAGCATGCCGTCCGGCTCGTTCATGGCCAGCGCCTTTCCGTTGGCACGGTGATAAGCCTTACGGCATACGTATGAAAGTCCTTGTTCCTTGCAGTAATCCTCACTGACACCAACGCTTGCAGCCTCTGGATTGGTGAACACGGCAGACGGCATGATGTCGAAACGTATGCTGTCCGACAGCCCGAGAATGGCATTTACAGCCCTGATACCCTGCATCGTGGCGGCATGTGCCAGCATACAGCGGCTGTTCACGTCGCCGACGGCATATATCCCGTGGATGTTTGTCGTCATGTTGTCGTCTGTCGGTATTCCGTGCTGACTGTATTGCACACCCGCCGCTTCGAGATAAAGTCCCTCTACATTCGGCTGCCGGCCGGTGGCTATCAGTATCTCATCGGCCTCCACGGTCTGAGCCTTGCCCTTGCGTTCGAAAGTGACAATGCCCTTGGCTACCGATGTGACCGCCGACTGCATGAAAAACTTCACTCCCTTGCGGGCTACGGCCTTGCGGAGCCGCCCCGCCACATCGCTGTCTATCATAGGAAGACACTCTTTCAGATACTCGACAACAGTCACCTCACTGCCGAAAGAGGCGAAAACAGACGCAAATTCCATGCCTATCACACCAGCACCGACTATACACAGCCTGGCAGGGATACGGTCTACGGCAAGCAACCCGTCGGACGTAATCACAGCATCGGCATCGAGCGACGGTATGGCCGGCATTTTGGGACGCGCCCCAGTGGCTATAATAATATTGTCGGCCATATACTCTTCATTGCCGACTGCCACGGTATGTGAGTCATTGAAACACCCCCGGCCGCGGACAAACGTTATCCCCGGCTTCGCCATCAGATACTCGACACCTGCACGCAACTGCTCCACAACTTTGGCCTGACGCTCCTTTACAAGGCCGAAATCAATGTCGTATGCCATGTTGGCAAACCCAAGCGCCTCGGCATCGCGCAGGGAATCTATAAGTTCGGCGTTGCGGCAGAGCGCCTTCGTGGGTATACAGCCCCGGTTAAGACATGTCCCTCCGGCCTCATTCTCCTCTATCACGACCACTTGCAGACCATGAGCGGCTGCGTATTCGGCGGCCCGGTATCCTCCCGGGCCGCTGCCTATGATTATCAAATCTGTCTTCATAGCTGAAATATTTGCGTGTGTACGTGTTTCACTCTATGCTCCGGAACACATTTGCCGGTAGGTGACTACAGGATGCTTGGCTGCCAGCACGTCATCGACACGACCTATCGGAGTGCTGTGCGGAGCGGTCTTTACCACATCGGGGGTCTCCCGTGCCTCCACGGCTATACGACGCATCACATCTATGAACCCGTCCATCGTCTCCTTGCTTTCGCTCTCCGTAGGCTCTATCATGAGGCTTTCATGAAACAATAACGGGAAATAAATCGTCGGGGCATGGTATCCGTAGTCAAGCAAGCGCTTGGCAATGTCCATCGTCGTCACACCTGTAGACTTGTCCTTAAGGCCGTCAAACACAAATTCATGCTTACACAGGCCGTCGATGGGAAGCTCGTAATCATCCTTAAGAGATTCTTTTATATAATTGGCGTTCAGCGTGGCAAGCGGCCCAACATACTTGATGTTCTCCCGTCCGAGGCTGAGTATATAGGCGTATGCACGCATCTCTACCGCGAAGTTGCCGTGATAAGGACTCACCATCGGCATAAACTGTTCGAGACCGTGGCGCACTCCCACCGGCCCGGCACCAGGCCCGCCTCCCCCATGAGGCGTGGCGAATGTCTTGTGCAGGTTGATGTGCATCACATCGAAGCCCATATCGCCGGGCCTGCACGCACCGAGCATCGGATTGAGATTTGCCCCGTCATAATACATCAGCGCTCCGCAGTCGTGCACCAAAGCGGCAATCTCCGGAATACTCTTCTCGAAAAGCCCGAGCGTATTGGGGTTAGTCATCATCATCGCGGCTATAGTGTCATCAAGGAGACCTCTCAAATCATCTACATCGACAGTGCCGTCGGGACGGCTTTTCACCTCGACAACATCAAGACCGCACACTGATGCCGACGCCGGATTGGTGCCATGAGCGGAGTCCGGGACGATGACTTTCGTCCGCTTGACGTCTCCCCTACTCTCATGATATGCCCTAATGACCATCAGTCCGGCCAGCTCGCCGTGCGCTCCGGCATATGGCTTGAAAGTAAACGCAGCCATACCGGTGATTGCCTGCAACGCCCTCGACAGCATACCGCACAAAGCCTCCGCCCCTTTTACCGTGCCGTGTGGCTGAAGCGGATGCAGATTGGCGAACTCAGGCATTGCCGCCACCTCCTCGTCTATTGCCGGATTATATTTCATGGTACAACTACCCAACGGATAAAAACCGTTGTTCACACCAAAATTATTTGCACTATGATTGGTATAATGCCTCACAACGGTCAATTCATCGCACTCCGGCAGGCGGGCATCTTCCTTGCGCCGCATCTCCGACGGAACCTTATAGTCTCCGAAACGGTTCCTGGACAGCGAATAACCGCGTCTTCCTTCTTGGGAAAGCTCAAATATCAGGCTTCCATATAATCTGTTGTTCATATCCTAAAATGTACTTTCCTGTTGTTATACTACTTCCACAAGCCTGTCTATCTCTTCTTTTGTGCGTTTCTCGGTGACGGCAAACATGATCGTGTCGCCCGCCACCTTTACGCCTCCAAAGAAGCCGGCGGCAGTGAAACGCTCCTGCAGTGAATCGACATCGCCATCATAACGCACGCAAAACTCGTTGAAGAACGGGCGGTCATAAGCAAGAGAGAAACGTCCGGTAGCCATGAGACGGTCGCACAGATAGTGCGCTCCGGCATACGACAGCTCGGCCGCCTCACGCAGTCCTTGCCTGCCCATCACAGACATATAGACGGTGGCAAAAAGCGCCATGAGACTCTCGTTTGAGCATATATTCGACGTGGCTTTCTGCCTTCGTATATGCTGTTCGCGCGCTTGCAGGGTGAGAACGAACGCCCTCTGCCCGCGATTGTCTTTCGTAAGGCCGACAATACGGCCGGGCATCTTTCGTATCAGCCTCTCCGTGCAGCACATATAACCGACATACGGGCCTCCGAACGCCATCGGTATGCCAAGGCTCTGGCCGTCGCCGACAGCGATATCGGCTCCCCACTCACCCGGCGTTTTAAGAACGGCGAGGTCTGCCGCCACGCTGTTCATTATCAGAACCGCTTTTCCCGAATGCACAGTTTCGGCATATCCGGAATAGTCTTCCACCACACCGAAGTAGTTTGGCTGCTGCACCAGCACGCCGGCGACACCTCCGGCAGCCATCTTCCGCTCTAAATCGGCCTTGTCAGTGGCACCGTCCACGGAGTCTATCATCTCTATCCTTATACCTTTAAAATGTGCATAAGTACGCACTACGGCAAGTGTTTTCGGATCAACGGTAGACGATATGAGCACCTTATCGCACTTCTTGGCCGCGGCGACAGCCATCATCACGGCCTCAGCCGTGGCCGTAGTGCCGTCATACATGGAAGCGTTTGAAATATCCATGCCAGTAAGTTCGGCCATCATAGACTGGTATTCGAATATATAATGCAGCGTGCCTTGAGATATTTCGGCCTGATACGGGGTGTAAGACGTGAGATATTCGGAACGGCTGACAATGGCCGGCACCACGGCAGGAGTATAATGGTCATATACGCCCGCACCGGCAAAGCATGTCAGTTGCCTGTTCTGTGAACCGAGCGTGGCAAACAAACGGCGCACATCAAGCTCACTCATGGCCTCGGGCAATTCATAATCGCCTTTGAAACGTATCTCATCAGGCACCTCGGCGTAAAGCTCTTCAAGCGAAGTGACACCGATTTTGGCAAGCATATCCCGAATATCGGAGTCTGTATGAGGAAAATATTTGTAACTCATTGTTTCAGTATTTGTAACTAACAGATTGAAGATTTACAACTCATCGGCCCTGAACCGGCAGGCCATAGATCAAGGTTTTAAAATTCCTTGTCCACGCCTATCCGCTCCCGGCACCGCGATCGGCAAATCATTGCTTGATAACCTGCGGTCTATGAGCCGACGCATATCATGCCATCGGCTCATAGACCGTAATTATTCGCAAAACTCTTCGTATGCCTTTGCATCCATGAGGCTGTCGAGTTCGGCCTTATCCGACAACTCAACCTTTATTATCCAGTTCTCGTATGCATCCTTATTGAGCAACTCCGGGGTATCGTCGAGCGCCTCGTTGACCTCCACCACCGTACCGCTCACAGGCGAGTTGAGGTCGCTTGCGGCCTTGACACTCTCCACTGCACCGAACTCTTCGCCCGCCGTCACCTCGTCGTCTGCCTCAGGCATGTCCACGTAAACCACATTACCAAGCGCATGTTGCGCATAATCCGTAATGCCTATATAACCGAAACCGTCTTCCACTCTCACATATTCGTGCGACTCCGAGTAATAGAGTCCTTCAATAACTTTTGCCATATTGTTATGTTTTAAATTTATATTTTGCTTGTGATTAACCGTATTATTTCTTGTAATGCTTGTCGTAGAACTTCTTTTTCACGACCTTGCCAGGAAACGTCTTTTTGCGAATCCGTATCTCCACAGGTGTATCGAGGGCGGCGTAATCCGAATCGACGAGTGCCATGCACACGCTCTTGTCTGTCGAAATGGTGTGGTATCCGGTCGTCACCTCACCTATCCGCACACCGTCTTTGAGCACCTCATATCCGTGACGGGGTATCGCCTTGTCGGCAAGCTCTATTCCTACAATCTTTTGCCGCACGCCACCGACTTTCTGACGGAGAAGCGCTTCACGGCCGATAAACCCTTCCTTGTCGAGCTTACAGAAGAAACCGAGACCGGCCATAAGCGGCGATATGTCGGCAGAAAGCTCGTCTCCGTATAGAGGAAGCCCGACCTCGAAACGCAAAGTGTCGCGACATCCGAGTCCGCAGGGCTTGCAACGTCCGCTCGCCATCAGCTTGTCCCACTGCTCACGTATGAAACCGTGAGTGCCGTATATTTCAAAACCGTCCTCTCCGGTATATCCCGTGCGGCTTATTATGATATCAAGCGAAGACGCGGCTGTATCCGCCTCGCTTCCGTCGGCAGCCGCAATGACTTTCGATGTATAGAAAGACAGTTCTTTACAAGGCAGTCCGAGAACTTGCTCGACCACCTCTTCCGACCGAGGTCCCTGTACGGCTATCTGACCGTAATGCTCCGACATGTTGCGTATGTCGATGTCG
The DNA here is from genome assembly GCF_013166535.1 of Prevotella sp. PTAC. Taxonomy (NCBI): domain Bacteria; kingdom Pseudomonadati; phylum Bacteroidota; class Bacteroidia; order Bacteroidales; family Prevotellaceae; genus Prevotella; species Prevotella sp. PTAC. The sequence goes on along the minus strand of NZ_JABKKK010000017.1, from coordinate 1,625 downwards.
AAACCCTCAGCCTGACGTACCATCCACTCCCAGTCCTTATCTATATTGGCGGCGTTTATCACTATGAAAAAACTGTCACCGCCCATCTTGTATACCAACAGGTCGTCCACCGTTCCGCCGTTGTCGTACAGCATCATGCCATAGAGTATCTTTCCGGCCGGCATTCCGGTAACATCGTTGGTGAAAATGCGGTTCACATAGCGTTCGGCATCAGGGCCGTCAACCATCACTTCGCCCATGTGCGACACGTCGAACACACCGCACGCCGTGCGCACGGCGTTATGCTCGTCTTTTATATCGCTGTACTGTATAGGCATGTCGAAACCTCCGAACGGACTTATCAATGCCCCGAAAGCCACATGCTTATCGTAAAGACATGTTCTTTTGTTTTCCATATAGTTGTTTTAATTAGTAGTTCCTAAATTAATTATGCAATGGCGATATACTTGTACCACCGGTCTTTCATCTCCCTTTATCGTAACCAATCTCCGAGCGCAAGCGCCGCCATACACAGTTCCGGACCTTTATCACTTTGACATCAACAGCTTGACAAGCTCTTCCCGACTCAGATTCATCACCACGTCTTCCGTATTTCGGGGAAGGGCGGCGGTCAGTTCCTCCGCTGTCAGCCTTGTTCCTATGAGCGGGGCTATTAACATTGAATCCATATCACCTGTCAGAAAATAGTCGCCCACGATGTTGACGGCCTTTATAATGTCGTTTTTCAATTCCATCCGCACCTCCATTTCGCCAACGCCCTCTATCCTGCCGCGCCGCGTCACGGTATATCTCGGGTTGTTCCCGTATATGAAATCATCCGACAGATAACCGCGTTCGATGTGTTCAACAGCCGAAACGTCGCTCTCGGTGAGCGTCACGCGGTTCTTGCACAGATTATCCCGCACGAACAGTTTGAACTCATCCATATCCATACCGATATGGTCTTTCAGCAACGCTATACGCTGACGGACACTCCGCACCCCTTTGCTCAGCAGTTTCCCGTCCGTGGGAGTGATGCTTCCCACCATGTTTTCCATGTCCGTGTCATACAGCATGGTACCGTGAACGACGCTCCGTCCCGGGAGTTTGTAGAATGCGTTGCCCGACACTTTGCGGTCGCCTATCATTATGTCATTGCGGCCGTTGGCCCTGGCATCAACTCCGAGACGGTTCAGCACCAGCACCACCATATTTATATATCGGTTGAATGTGAAGCCCACATTCTCCTCGCTCGTGATGTATGAGAACATTATGTTTTTCATATCGGCATACACGCACCCGCCTCCACTCTTGCGCCGGTATGTCCTTATGCCCCGGTTGCGGCAGAATTCGAGATTGACCTCGTTCTCTATCAACTGATTACGGCCGAAAATAACACTCGGTTCCACCTGCCACATGAAGAAGAAGTCACGCTCATCCATGTGCCGTGCCACATATTCCTCCATCGCCAGATAGAAAGAAAGCCTCCTCACCCTATCGTCGGGCAACTCCACGTATATCATGATTCCACAGTCATCAGGTTATTCCGCCATAAACAACGGTTATGCAAATATATGAAGAAAATATGTAAAATCCAATATTAATGTGATTTTTTTCAAAACAAAAAACGGGTCGCCGCATGTCAA
>NZ_JABKKK010000035.1:0-740 GCF_013166535.1 Prevotella sp. PTAC | reverse complement strand
AGGCAATATTGTGAGACTTTGCTTTATGGTGATAGAGATATTGGTGAGGACTTCACAGATTTGCCGGACGTGAATAATCGGAAGAACAAAGATGTATTTACGGGTAAATTTGAATTAAGCCCTTGTTTTTCTCTCTTGCCACATTCCTGATTTCCGGAATTTAAGAATATACACCAAATCTGTGCCAACCTCTACCAACCTGTGCCACATGCTTCCACTTCCTGGAAATCCATTGCCGGATAACAGATTATATATTCCTTTGTGGCAAAAGAAACAATAACAATAAAAAGTATGTATATGGAAATCGTATCAATTGAAAGGAAGACTTTTGAGGCGATGGTCGCCAAGTTCGACCGTTTCGTCAGTCGCATGGATACCATCTGTCAGAGGCACGGAGAGAAGACAATGGGAGAGTGGATGGACAATCAGGACGTTTGCCGGATGCTCAACATCAGCGCACGCACATTGCAGACGCTTCGGGACAATGGGACGCTGGCTTACTCGCAGATAAACCACAAGACCTACTACCGTCCCGATGACGTACAGCGCATTGCTTCCGTTGTGGAGGATAGGTGGAAAGAGGCGAAGTTCAAAGGAAGAACTGTATAAACTTGATGAAATGAACGAAGTAAAATAACAATACCCACTCTTACCTTTGCAGTGTCAATAGCGATTGGCACTTTTTTCTAGTAAGAGAGATGTCCATCGGGTGGATAATTGTTTGTAGTTTTGCTAAAATG
>NZ_JABKKK010000034.1:0-777 GCF_013166535.1 Prevotella sp. PTAC | reverse complement strand
GAAGTCATGCAGACGGTACAACAAGTCCTGCCGGAAACGCTTTTCATGGACCGCCTTCTCCAGATCCTCGTTGGTGGCGGCGATGATGCGGACATTGAAACTACGGTCAGACTTGTCGCCAACGGGACGGAACCGCCGTTCCTGTATGGCTCGCAGAAGCATCTGCTGGGTTTCCGGTGCGAGGTTGCCCACCTCGTCTAAGAACAGCGTACCGCCTTCCGCCTCGTGGAAATAACCTTTCTTGGTGCTGTCCGCACCCGTGAACGCCCCTCTGACGTGTCCGAAGAAAGCCGACGGCGCAAGCTCTTTGGTAAGCGAACCGCAGTCCACAGCCACAAACGGTTTTCCTGCCCGCTTGCCCTTGTCGTGCAGCAGGTGGGCGATATGCTCCTTGCCCGTGCCGTTCTCCCCAAATATCAGCACGCTCATGTCGGTGGGGGCTACCAGCCTTATCCGCTTCATGATGGCTTGGAACGCCGAGCCGTCACGCGAGAACAGGGGCATACGGCTTCGTCCGATATTCCGTTCTTTTAATATGTTCCGTAGCAGAGGGACGAGCTTGTCTTCCACAAGCTGCTTGGGTATGTAGTCCAGCGAGCCGAGTTTCATGCTTTCAACCACCGTATGCACTTCGGCATAGTCGGTCATGATAATGAACGGCTGCATCATACCTTCCTTGCGCATCCAGCGCAGCAGGTCGATACCGTTGCCGTCGGGCAGGCGCAGGTCGGAAACCACGATGTCCCCGTCTGCGGCCTGTTGCAGATATTTCTTCGC
>NZ_JABKKK010000033.1:0-825 GCF_013166535.1 Prevotella sp. PTAC | reverse complement strand
CTTACCCTTTATCATGAAGGGAAAAGTATAAAATACATAGCCGAGAAAATGGGCAGAAGTCAAACCTCGATAGTAATGCGATTAGGAAAATTGGAAGGGAAACGGCAATAAAATACTGATTGCATTTCGTTTGTCGAAAATATATGTTACCTTTGCATAGAGTTGTTTGACAGCAATGTACTGCACATCGCAGAATTTATGACCGTTGCCAAGTCATTACCTCACTTGTGACAAAAAGTGCGCAAGTTGCTTATTCCTAAATTATTCCTATCTTATAGCTGTATTTTCGGGAAAAATACTACCCGCAGGGCTGGAGATTTTTGCCGAAAACAGGAGGCTTGACCTTGCATTCCCGTCCAATCCCGGAATTACCTTTGCGCCCAGAACGGAAATGACTGCCTGATGCGGCTCACTGAAAGACGCGAAAATGGAGGTAAACGGAAGTGGAGGCAGATTGGACAGGAAAACTTCAAAAGAGAAATCCGTAAAAAAGGGATAATGCCAAAAAGAAAAGGGACACTGCCGGAAGCGTGAAACCGGGCAAACCACCGGCAAGGAAGTATGATTTTATATGTCTGGCCGAGCGTGTCCGGTCTGACGGATAAAATCATTCTTCCCGGTTTGCCTGCCGTGTATGACGGCTTGTTCCATTTACGGATCGGGCGGTCATGCGCGGCTTTCCGCTTACGGCTCAAAGGAACAGCAAAAAAGAAAAATCGTCAGAAACCCGTAAAAGCACCTCTCTGGCATAAGCGCAAAAGAAATGGGCCTTGCATCATCAGTCTAAACTTCTGTTTAGGCGTGAGGCAAAGCCCTTTTCTCCGC
>NZ_JABKKK010000032.1:0-880 GCF_013166535.1 Prevotella sp. PTAC | reverse complement strand
TGTGGACTGCGGTTCACTCACCAAAGAGCTTGCACCGTCGGCATTCTTCGGACACGTCAGAGGGGCGTTCACCGGTGCGGACAGTGCCAAGAAAGGGTATTTCCATGAAGCCGAAGGCGGCACGCTGTTTTTGGACGAGGTGGGCAACCTCGCACCGGAAACCCAGCAAATGCTTCTGCGCGCCATACAGGAGCGGCGATACCGCCCGGTTGGCGACAAGTCTGACCGTAGTTTCAATGTCCGCATCATCGCCGCCACCAACGAGGATCTGGAGAAGGCGGTCCATGAAAAGCGTTTCCGGCAGGACTTGTTGTACCGTCTGCATGACTTCGAGATAACCGTCCCGCCGTTGCGCGACTGTCAGGAGGACGTCATGCCGCTGGCTGAGTTCTTCCGTGAAATTGCGAACCGGGAACTGGAATGCGATGTCATCGGCTTTGACGGGGAAGCCCGCAAGACATTGCTGACCCATGCGTGGCCGGGCAATGTCCGCGAGCTTCGGCAGAAAATCATGGGCGCGGTGTTGCAGGCACAGACGGGTCTTGTCACGAAAGAGCATCTGGAACTTGCCGTGACGAGGGCGACCTCACCCGTCAGCTTCGCCCTGCGCAGCGATGCGGAAGACAAGGAGCGTGTCTTACGCGCGTTGAAGCAGGCGAACGGGAACCGCAAGGTTGCCGCCGAACTGCTCGGAATAGGACGTACGACGCTGTACAACAAACTGGAAGAATATGGATTGAAGTATAAATTTCAGCAACCATAGCCCATAATTCACTGAATTTGTATGATTTTGATTATCAGAATTTGGTTAATTCTCAAAATAATATTATCTTCGCATTGAGCTATTTGAAATGATTGGGAATCATGCAAAATGATGAAG
>NZ_JABKKK010000031.1:0-1805 GCF_013166535.1 Prevotella sp. PTAC | reverse complement strand
AAAACACCACAAGGGAAAGTGGAGAATAACGGATTCGAACCGTTGACCTCTTGCATGCCATGCAAGCGCTCTAGCCAGCTGAGCTAATCCCCCGGAATGATGCCGGGGACAACCCCGCATCAGGGCTTCTCCCATATACATTCATATATCTGATACAGAGCGTGTGAGTACAAGAAGACCGAGGGGACGCAAAAGACATGAGCGACCATACCCGAAACGTCTCTCCAGAAAGGAGGTGTTCCAGCCGCACCTTCCGGTACGGCTACCTTGTTACGACTTAGCCCCAATCACCGGTTTCACCCTAGGCCGACCCTCGCGGTCACGGACTTCAGGCGCCCCCGGCTTTCATGGCTTGACGGGCGGTGTGTACAAGGCCCGGGAACGTATTCACCGCGCCATGGCTGATGCGCGATTACTAGCGAATCCAGCTTCGTGGGGTCGGGTTGCAGACCCCAGTCCGAACTGAGGATGACTTTAAGGATTGGACCGATGTTGCCAGCGGCCGGCCCTCTGTATCACCCATTGTAACACGTGTGTAGCCCCGGACGTAAGGGCCGTGCTGATTTGACGTCATCCCCACCTTCCTCACTCCTTGCGGAGGCAGTGTCCCCAGAGTGCCCGGCTAGAACCGATGGCAACTAGGGAAAGGGGTTGCGCTCGTTATGGCACTTAAGCCGACACCTCACGGCACGAGCTGACGACAACCATGCAGCACCTTCACAGAGGCCCCGAAGGGCATCACCATCTCTGGATCTTTCCTCTGCAATTCAAGCCCGGGTAAGGTTCCTCGCGTATCATCGAATTAAACCACATGTTCCTCCGCTTGTGCGGGCCCCCGTCAATTCCTTTGAGTTTCACCGTTGCCGGCGTACTCCCCAGGTGGGATGCTTAACGCTTTCGCTTGGCCGCCGACTGTATATCGCCGACAGCGGGCATCCATCGTTTACCGCGCGGACTACCAGGGTATCTAATCCTGTTCGATACCCGCGCTTTCGAGCTTCAGCGTCAGTAACGCTGCGGCAGGCTGCCTTCGCAATCGGGGTTCTTCGTGATATCTAAGCATTTCACCGCTACACCACGAATTCCGCCTGCCTTCCGCGCACTCAAGGTCTCCAGTTCGCGCCGCACTCTCATGGTTGAGCCACAAAATTTCACGGCACGCTTAAAGACCGGCCTACGCTCCCTTTAAACCCAATAAATCCGGATAACGCCCGGACCTTCCGTATTACCGCGGCTGCTGGCACGGAATTAGCCGGTCCTTATTCATGCGGTACCTGCAAACATCCACACGTGGACACCTTTATCCCCGCATAAAAGAGGTTTACAACCCATAGGGCAGTCTTCCCTCACGCTACTTGGCTGGTTCAGCCTTACGGCCATTGACCAATATTCCTCACTGCTGCCTCCCGTAGGAGTCTGGACCGTGTCTCAGTTCCAGTGTGGGGGACCTTCCTCTCAGAACCCCTACCGATCGATGCCTTGGTGGGCCGTTACCCCGCCAACAAGCTAATCGGACGCATCCCCATCCTTTACCGATAAATCTTTGCTCCGACACAGATGTCCGGGACGGAGAACATGGGGGATTAATCCGCCTTTCGACGGGCTGGACCCCAGTAAAGGGAAGGTTGGATACGCGTTACTCACCCGTGCGCCGGTCGCCATCGGCCCATCCCGAAAGATAGGCCATGCTGCCCCTCGACTTGCATGTGTTAAGCCTGTAGCTAGCGTTCATCCTGAGCCAGGATCAAACTCTACATTGTAAAATATATAAGTTATAGACTCCAGACGCACCGAACCGAAAAAAA
>NZ_JABKKK010000030.1:0-2142 GCF_013166535.1 Prevotella sp. PTAC | reverse complement strand
AATTTGTTCCTTAATAAAAACATGTCGGAATATAAATCATTGGTTTACAAAATATTACAGTGTGGACTTTTGAGATATAACTAAATTTACCAGATTTACGCTTGAAACGCCTTGCGGTCTTATGTTATATATAGGCGGCAAAAGGCTCTGCCAATCGCCGTTACCTTCTGATATGTCATGCAAATATAGCCATTTTCAGTGAATTGCGGGCTATGATTGCTCAATTTTGTATTTCAATCCATATTCTTCCAGTTTGTTATACAGTGTTGTACGTCCTATTCCAAGCAGTTCGGCGGCAACCTTCCGATTCCCGTCAGCCTGCTTCAAAGCACGTATAATCCGCTCTTTATCTTCCTCGTCGTTGCGTAGGGAAAAGCCGACAACTGAGGTTGTTTCGGTTATCCCAAGTTCCAGATGCTCTTTCATGACAAGTCCCGTCTGTGCCTGCAATACCGCGCCCATGATTTTCTGACGAAGCTCGCGGACATTGCCCGGCCACGCATGGGTCAGCAATGTCTTGCGGGCTTCTCCGTCAAAGCCGATGACATCGCATTCCAGTTCCTGATTCGCAATTTCGCGAAAGAACTCAGCCAGCGGCATGACGTCCTCCTGACAGTCGCGCAACGGCGGGACGGTTATCTCGAAGTCGTGCAGACGATATAATAGGTCCTGCCGGAAACGCTTTTCATTGACCGCCTTCTCCAGATCCTCGTTGGTGGCGGCGATGATGCGGACATTGAAACTACGGTCAGCTCTGTCACCTACCGGACGGTATCTTCGTTCCTGTATGGCTCGCAGAAGCATCTGCTGGGTTTCCGGTGCGAGGTTGCCCACCTCGTCCAAAAACAGCGTGCCGCCTTCGGCTTCATGGAAATAACCTTTCTTGGCACTGTCTGCGCCCGTGAACGCCCCTCTGACGTGTCCGAAGAAAGCCGACGGCGCAAGCTCTTTGGTGAGCGAACCGCAGTCCACAGCCACAAACGGCTTTCCTGCCCGCTTGCCTTTATCGTGCAGCAGGTGGGCGATATGCTCCTTGCCCGTGCCGTTCTCCCCGAATATCAGCACGCTCATGTCGGTGGGGGCTACCAGCCTTATTCGCTTCATGATGGCTTGGAACGCCGAGCCGTCACGCGAGAATACCGGCATACGGCTTCTCCCGATACTCCGTTCTTTTAATATGGTACGGAGCAAAGGGACGAGTTTGTCCTCCACAAGCTGCTTGGGTATGTAGTCCAGCGAGCCGAGTTTCATGCTTTCAACCACCGTATGCACTTCGGCATAGTCGGTCATGATAATGAACGGCTGCATCATACCTTCCTTGCGCATCCAGCGCAGCAGGTCGATACCGTTGCCGTCGGGCAGGCGCAGGTCGGAAACCACGATGTCCCCGTCTGCGGCCTGTTGCAGATATTTCTTCGCGGTCGAGAGGTGGAAAGCCTGCACGGTGCGGAACCCCTCGCGTGCCAGCAGGTTGCAGACGAACTCGCAACACACGATGTTATCCTCCACCACGATGATTTTTGTCTTATCCATTGTTATATTTCTTCCTTTCTTCTTTTGCCAGCCGGATGATTTCCGAACCCTTATCCAGCACAGCTTTTACAGCATTGCCAATTGTTTTATCGTCAGGTGTGCCATCGCAATGAAGCAATTTGTATAGTTCCCTTAACGGCTGGTCGGCACGGAGTATCTCCCATGAACTTCGCAGGTGGTGTGTCAGGGCGTCCAGTTCCTGAAGGTCTTTCTTTAGACCCGCTTCCCTGATTGCCTGCATTTCCTTTTCGGTTTCCGTTATCAGTTTATCCAGCATGACGGCTTCATTACCGTAGGACAGCAGGGAGGTGAAATCCGGCTTTTCATTCCGGTTGCCTTTCATGGCGCATTTGCCTGAAACCTCCATCAGTTCCGATATGGAGAACGGTTTGAGCAGGCAACCGGAGAAACCACGTTCCATAAGTTCCTCCTTGCTGCAACTGCCCGAAGCGGTTGTCACGACTACCGGGATAGTCTTTGAATTGCCAACATTGGAGGTACGTAGCAGCTCCAGCAGCTCGAAGCCGTTGATTTCCGGCATGTTCAGATCCGTCAGAAGCAGGCTGTATTCTTTCCGGCGTATCATTTCCATCAGTTCCGCAGCATCGG
>NZ_JABKKK010000003.1:0-246422 GCF_013166535.1 Prevotella sp. PTAC | reverse complement strand
GTCTTGGTTGGCGGCAGCCAGTCCTTCCTCTGTGTAAGGCAGGAAGAGATAAGTGTTGCGGGCCGCATTATGCTGGTGTATGGCGACCGCCTCACCGGCTGTGGCAAGAACGGCATCGTTTGCGAAATACTCACCGAGAGACACTCCGGTGATACCGCCGTCTGTCAACAATTCAAGGCCTGATGTGATATCGAGATCAGCGAAAAGAGCGTTGTCTGCCATTTCAGTAGGAACAGTGACTGACATTTCCGAAGTAGCTACGGGCTTGCCATATCCCCATGCCTCATACAGGGCGGCATTCATGTTGAGTACCGGCTCGTAAGCGATGGCGCTCTTCAATGTGGGAACGATAGCGTCTGTAGCAGCAACATAAGGAGAGATTACAACCGCATCATAACCCTGAAGCTCTTCAAGTGAGGATGTCTCGGAAGATGCTACCGTATTGAGTTCCACACCATCAGTGGCGCTGAGGAACACATAAGCCAGGTCTTCATCAATAGTAGCGGTATTAGTCACATAAGCGACTTTCTTCGCTTTCTCCACATCCGGCACGTCACCGTCACCGACTGTGATATAATAAAGGTGGCAACCATTAGTATTGCGAATCTGGATATCAACGGTTCCGTCTTCCTCATTAGTGGGAGTTACATCAGCAGGTACGAGCCATGTCAGATCCTGGTATGTGGTAGGCTTAGGCACCGCATTTCCATCCGGATCAAGCAATTTCGTTCCTGATGTTCCACGACCCACATAAAGCTCAACACCGCGGGCTTCTGCCGATTTATGTGACTCTACACCCATCTTAATGGTTGTACCGGGAGCCACGTGAGGTATCACGAAGTAGTTTTTCGTTTTGCTACCGAGCCACAAGTAAGAGGGACCGTGATACTCACCCAAGCTGGGCAGCAGATAGTTCACAGCGATGGCGAGCGAACGGTCTGCCGTATTTGTATACCACAGGCCATCGAGTTCCTTGATTACAGTCTCATTGGCTGTAAGAACAACCTCGCCGTCGGCAACACCTCTTGACTTTACTTCCCAGAAACAGTTGTTCTTTGACGCTTCTGTCGGCTCAGACTGGTCTGCCTTCTCAATGTCGGACCAATCCGAACCTGCCATAAGGTTGGCCACGGTCTCGGAACTCCACTTGGTGAAGTCCCATGACTTTCGATAAGTCGTCTGCGCATCGGCACTGAGTGCCAATACGAGAGTCAATGTCAATAATAGAATTTTCTTCATTACACTAATCTTGTTTTAAACTAATAATAATTATTTATCGGTATTTTGGTCAGTATCATTCTTCTGTTCCGAAGATATTTTCAAATCATAAGGAATCCAGTTGCCACCCGCCAGGATTTTGGAACGAATCTCCCCGGCTTTACCTGTCGCCTCATATTTGGGGCACACACGATCGGCAATGATGGAATTGTCGCCATAACGCACAGCCATACGGTTCATCATGGGATATGCCTTTCCCTCGCAAGCAAATTCAAGCATTGCCTCATCGAGAATGGCGAGGTCGTTGAACTTGAACGTTTCGCGTTCGCCGAGTTCAAGGATGGACATCTTGACAGGACGGGCCGTAAGACCGTAGCAACCGCGGATACCCATTGACGGATATCTGCGAGTTCCCCACTCCGCATCACTGGTCCAGTTGCGGGAGAAGCCCTCCCACTCCGCATCACCGGCAACGAATATCTCCTTGGTGACACCGGTGTTGAACACACCGTTCATTGCGGTAAACCGCTTCAAATGATTAAGCGCCTCCGCAAGCAACATGTGATACTGTGTGGCACGGTATATATAGATATGCACATCGTCCTGATACGGGTTCACCCTGACACTGCTGCCTACAGGGCGGAACTTGGCAATGTAGGGCTGACCGCTGGCCGTACCGAACATACACTTGTAACGTGTGTCATTCGTTGTCGCGCCGGGGTTGAAATCCTTATCTATAAAGTGCTCTATACCATACTCTGACGGACGAAGCCAATACTTGTTCGGATATTCGTTAGAGAAATGCTTCAACAGGGTATTGGTCTGATTGAGAGTATAGTCATAAATCAACGCGGCCACAACCTCACACTGATACGGCTGGGCATTATTCCAAATGGGAGTATAATGACCAGGAGTAGCCGCGGAGGGCAACCAATAAACCGTAGAACCCGGGTCCTTCGGTGTTGTCATATACTTACAATCCGCATAATATGTAAGAATATTGAGCAATACATCCGCCGCTTTCTTATAATAAGACTCGGCGTCTACACCCTTGCCGTCAAGACATGCGCCCTTCCAGAGGTTGAGCTCTCCATAAATACCCTCGTATGGCGGCACCATCCAATTCCATTTGCGATATTGCGAATTTGCGGCATTGGTCACATTGCTCGGATCCAGCCACGCAATCCAATCGATAGTACGGTTGGTAGGAACACCTTCGAAACCGGTATCCATGAGATTGATACACTTGTCGATGAGCGGTTCCAGTTCCAAGAACTCAAAACCTTCGCCCTCAGTGATGTCCGTCACTTTGGTAATAGGAGTATCAAACCATACGGCCTTGCCGTATATCTCCGCCAAAGTCTTATATGTCCAAACCTTGATACGCACTGTCGAAGACACAAGGTCTTTCCATATATCATCATCCACATCGGGATTCTTGCGATACTCTTTCATCTTCACAAGATAATCGTTGCAGGCTATTATGACTTCATAATAGCCGGCAGGATCCGCATACGAATTGCCTTGCAAGTTATCCGCGTAATTATAAAGAGCTATCAACTCGGGAGTGGAATCGTCTGTCGGTTCAAGAAGGTCCGCACGGGTATCGGTGAGGAATATTTCCTTGTCACCGATAACCTGCAGCTTAGTCATAATGCCGAGAAATCCCGTATACATTTCCGTATTTGAGGAAATGTAATCCCCACCGTCTAATTCGTCGTCGGTGTCAGGATCAAAGAAATCGCTGCACGACGTGAACGACATCGTGGCTGAAAGCAACAGCGATATACTGAATATCGAATAAAATATCTTTTTCATGTAATTTGTATTTTATCAATTAGAACTTGAGATTTACACCGAACTTTATCGAGCGCGGAGCGGAAACCTTGGCATAGTCCACACCCTGGTATACCGAACTGTTGGAATAAGAGAATTCCGGGTCGAGACCAAGGTAATCGGTAATGCAGAAAAGATTCTCACCGGTTACGAAGAGTGTTCCTCCCTGAATGAAATTGAAGAGGGGCTTATTCCATGTATAACTCAACGTGACATCACGCAATTTGAGATAAGAGGCATCCTCTATCCAACGATCGCTGAAGTCATTGTTTCCGACCTTGTCACCGTACATCACACGGGGAATGTCTGTAACCTGTCCTTCCATAGACCAACGGCGAACCATGGATATACTCTGATTGGAGAAGTCTGAACCGGATTCCGTCACACGACGCACGGCATTATAAGCATCGTTACCTACCGAGTATGCCATTGTGACATCAAGCGCGAAGTTCTTGTATTCCACACGTGTGAAAATGCTACCGAAGAAATCGGGAGTAGCGCTACCGATAACAACCTTATCGTCATCGTTGATTATATTGTCGTTATTCATGTCCACATAACGCATGTCGCCGGCCTGATACTTCACACCACTACGGTTTGAAAGATTTGCGGCGGCAGCCTCAGCTGTCGTAGAGAATACGCCGTTTGTCTTATAGCCATAGAAAGCATAGGGGTTCTCTCCCACACGAGTGATAATCTCTGCGCCGTCATTGAGCGGAGTGACTATGTCATTGATGTTTCCGAGAGACTTGACCTCGTTCTTGAGCGTTGTAAGATTTCCACCGATCGTCCATTTGAGATCCTTTGTATAGATCGGTGTCACCGCCAAGCTCAACTCCAAACCGGAAGATGATATCTCCGCGTCATTATTATAGTATGTGCTCGTTCCGAGAACAGAAGAGCGCACACCGGTCATGAGGACATTCTTGGCATTGATGTCGTAATATCCGACACCAAGGTCTACACGGTTGTTCCACAGCGATGTCTCAACACCGAGATTCAAAGTGTAATCGGTCTCTGCCTCGAGTTTGGTATTAGGCACGTTGGCGCGCACAATACCTGCGATTGTCTGATATGGACGGGATGTATAATAGTATTTACCCAGCTTGCTGCTGTAACGGCTGTTACCCGTAAGTCCATAGTTGGCATAAAGGTTCAACTTGTTTATAAAATCAAAAGTCTTCAAGCCGGGCAACTGCTTTGCCATGACCACAACCTCTCCTGCCGGATAGAATGACATGCGTGTGGCATCCTTGCCGATACTTGACGCGCCGTCCCACGATGCGGACAGACCGACCTTCAACAGATTTGCGAATGTATAGTCCGCATGGGCATATAAGTTCATCCAGTTCCACTTATTGTTATAACCGGAGAAGTACTTACCCAACGACTGGGCGTCACCCAATGTCTGGTAATAGTCATTGTTAGAGTTGCGGCCGAAAGCGGCATCATACTCATAGCTGGTAAGCAACGCCTGATAACCGGCCATGAAATTGAACTTATTGTCTGGGTTCAGGTTCCATTTGTATACGGCATTGGCTCCGTAATACATATTAAAAGTATGATTGGTACCTATCCTGACAGAGTTTTCGGCCTTACCATACTGGTCAAACAAAGGAACTATGTCATTGTTGTTCTTGCCCGGAATGAAAGCTTCTTCCTGATTATAGTTGTAATACATTCCCACTACACCGTTAATGGTAAGGTTCGCGATGGGATTATAAATCAACTGTATCTTCGCGTTCATGTCATACTGACGGCTTTTTCCGTAAAGAGTGTTCACAATGGCAAGAGGGTTTGACACGAAAAAGTCGTCTTTCTCTATCGCTCCATACTTGTAGCTCGAATAGGTATTGATGAGGTGTCCATACATATCGCTCTTCCACGGACTCAGCAACGGGCTGCGGCGATATGCCGCCAACATGGGGTTTGTCTCGTAAGACATTCCCTGCTCCTGATAGTCACCCGTCAGATAAGCGGCGTTAATGGCGGCCTGGATTTCCAGTTTCTTGCTCACCAGCACAGACGCATTGACCTGAGTGTTATAGCGCTGGCTGCTTGTGCTCTTCAATGTACCGTCATCACCCATGTAGCCCAATGAGATATTGTACTTGGCAATATTGTCACCACCCTCCACACGGAACAGGTAGTCCATAGTGTTGCTGTTTCGGTATATCTCATCCTGCCAGTCTGTGTTGTACTGATACAGATAGGCCTTGTTGGCGTTAGGATCGGACAAGAATGTAAAATCCTTAAAGAAAGCCTCCATATTATCGTAATATGTAAGACCCATATCGGACAAATAGCTCTTGTACTGGTTTGAATTCATCACCGGTATACGACGGTTGTTCCAGTTAAAGCCATAAATAGCCGAGAAAGATATACGCGTATTGACATCTGTCGAAGTTGCCTGGTCGGTCTCGATCATTATCACGCCGTTTGAACCGAGCGAACCGTAAATAGCGGCGTCAGCGCCCTTCAGTATTGTGATATTACGAATATCCTGACCGTTCAAGGCCTGGAATATGGAGCGTGAGTAGCCGTTTATGATCTGGCTCATATTCATATCGGGCATATAAGGCACTCCGTTTATCACTACAAGAGGAGAATTCTCCGCCACAAGCGACTTGATACCTCTCAACTGCATGTAAGCGCCCTCACCGGTCATACCGCTTTTGTTCACGACATTAAGTCCGGTGACACTTCCTTTCAGAGCCTTGTCTATCGACATGGAACCCAACGCAAAGTCCTTACGGTTCACATTGCTCACACCGGCCACTGACATATCATTCTCATACTTGCCGTGCGGCAACAATGCGGTCTCGTTGTAACGTGTCTTGTCAGTTTCCACCATATAGACGTTCAAACCTGTCACGTCGGCATTCTTCAGATATTCCGTCTTTGTATAAAATCCCTCATGGCGGAAACTTACAATGGCGCCAGCCTTGACACTGTCCATCGCAAAAGTTCCGTCGCTTGCCGAACGTGTTGTCGTGCAGCCGGGGCTTGTGATGACGACATCGGCAATCGGCTGATTGGCAGAGTTCACCACTCTACCGGTCAACTTTTGTGCGAATCCATCGGTCGTGAAAACGGCCGACAGACTCAGACACAGAACAAATCTCTTTATATTTTCGTTCATATCGTTAATTTTTTCTTAGTAGTTGTTTACTGTCGGACGCAGACACCAGTGGTGCAAAGTCATACCGGTCTGTTCATTCCAGTTGTCTGCCTCAATACGAATAACAATCTGTGAAGCGGAACCGTTGCCATTCACATCAGGAATGACAACCTCATCTATGATTGGACCGCCGTCGGTATCATAATTGCCGGCTTTCTTGTCAGACAGCTTGGAGGGATCGTAACCTTCCGGATACCTGTCAGGCAATGTCGCGCCACGGTCATAGTGATAAGTGGTGGCAGAACCGAGAGTAATCGGATTTGAAACCGATACCACCTGGCCGTTTACCAGTACAGACACTTTTATTGTCATGTTCTGATTCTGCTTGAAACCCATAGCCAGACGATATGATCCCGGCGGGACAAGATAAGGCTCGACAGATGTTCCGCCACCTATGTTTTCCTTCAATCTGACGGGGGTAAAATCAAGACGCAGATTGCCTTGCGGACCGTCATCACCGGGGCCAAGTATGAGAACACGGTTTTCCACTTCCGGCCATACGCCTGACAGCGGAGTCCACGCAGCGACATCGGTATTACACTTGGAGAAGACCATGTTGGTCATCTTGAAATACTCCTCTTTCTGTGCATCCGTGCAGTTCTCATAATAATAGAACTTGTCTTTCAGACGATACATAAGCAGATTGTTGGGCATGTGTACCTTATTCACATTATAGACAATGCCGTTAGACAGCTCTATCGGATTTTCCTTGTCTATCGAATGGGCGTTTGTACGCCACTGCTTGTTGAAAATACTCTTGATGTCTTCCGCCTCGGCATTCTGCAACTGGTCTGCCGTATATCTCCTGTTATAGAAGCTCACGTCCCTGATCCAATTAAGAAGAGCCGAGTCCGGACGTTCCATTCCCCACATTGTCAGACGCGCACGCGCTTCTGACATAGCGGCATTGATAACATCGTTCGAGAACAGAAGCATCGTGGCGGTAAGCGACTCCGAATTCATGTCGAAGCCTTTCTCCTCAAAATGCGCGTTGGTATATATCCACACCGTGTCATAAACAGTGTTGCCCTCATTGTTTACACCTATCGGCTTACTGTTCACACGGTCAAACACCTTTCCTCCGCTGCTCAATACCAAATCCTTGAATATCGAATAATTATCGTCAAGCGAGTTGATGAAATCCGACAACGAAGTAGGAGTCTCTATCATATCGGAGATGACATAGATATATCCGTTGGTTGTCTGGATAACCTCTTTCACCGATGCGTTGTTGAACTTTATATGATCCACAATGGCTCCTTGCTCGCCTTCTTCGTCCATGGTGACGTTGACATATTTTCCATGCCACATCATCAGACGCTCACCGTTATGCAAGTTGGCGGGAGATACCGACACGTCACTGACATGCGACTTCGTGACAAACACGACATCATCCGCGTCAGGCTGTCTGTAATTATCGTTCGTAACCACAAGCATGGTGCTGAGCTGTCCTTTCTTGTTCAGTTCGCTATATATGCCGTTTTCCTTGAACAGATTGCTCATGTCGGATAAATCCGCACGGCTGTTCATGTACTCGGCACTGCTCATGTTAACGATTTTCAACTCGTTGTTGTTTATTACCGTAGAGCCGTTTCCATAATGGTCGTTGTCTTCCAGGTTCGAGCAGGAAGCGAAAGCGAAAGCCATCATGGCCGCGCATGACGTGCGGAAAAGCCAACGGGAAATGCTTATATTTACTTTTTTCATAACTGTTTGCTTTATTAAGTGTTCATTATTCAATCGGTGTGAATGTGATGCAATCGAACTGCAAGCTGAAACCAGACTCCGAACTTGCGGCCGGATCCAACACAACAAACTTAAAGTTATGTGATGATGTCTCGGTAAACTCTACCTCATCGTATATCGTGGATGTGTATATACCCGGCAAAGCGCTCGGTACTTTCGTATACGGTGCGGTGAATACGGTTGTCTCCTCCCTGTCGTCAAAAGTCATACGCAGAAGTCCGCCGTTTCCTTTTGTCTGCTGACGCATGAAATTCTGTGTAGCGGTATAGATGAGAGTAAGTTCCACTTTGTACTTGCCTCTTACCAAGGTCGGTGTAGGCATCTGCACAAAGCCCATATAGCCCAGATTAAACACAACCTTGTCATTATTGTTCGCTTTCACCGTGTTACCGCTGATCTTATATGACTTGCTCGTCACATAGTCAATGTCACTGAACGAGTTGTTCTTCGTTCCCGACTCACTCATCTCGTACGTGAAACAAGCGGCGTTGGCCACGCGTGTCCTGCTTTCCGATGCCACCGGCTCGGCAGGTTGGTAATCTTCGGGACTAACGATATTCTTTATCTCTGTGTAGTCACCCAAATCCCATACGACCACCGACTGTTTCGGCTCCCAAACGGGCAGCCATGAGGTCAGCTGGTGCATATATCCGTTCTTTGCCAGTACATTGGAGGCTTCGGGAATGAACTTGGCGCTCACGCCCTCACCGTTGAGAACATATTTGTCTGCCTCGACAGTCGTCAGAGTATCGGTCTTAACAGTGAACACCTGATTCTTTGCCGCCGAGTTCCAGATACGTGTATCTGTCGTGGTAACCTCTCCGAGATTTGCCGTCGTATACATGTTGGTCATCACGTGATAAGCCACATACTCGCGCAGAAGGCTGTCCACGCCTACTCCCCTGTCGTCATTGGCGGCCATTTTCGTTTTCAGGTCATCCAGACTTCCGATGCCGGCCTCGCCAAATACCGCGTCAGAAACATTGAACACGGTATAATAACGCTTACTGATTGTCTTCTTTCCATCCACAATCACAGTATCGGCAATAACGGACAGCTCCTTGTCCCAGCCGGTCTCACGCATGGCGGCAGCCATTATGTTTGACGTGCCGGTCTGCAAAACACGCTCATATACCGTCTCTACAAGCGGAGTCATCGCTTTAGACAACACATATATCTTACCGTTATAAGCGCTTATTCCCATCTGTATTACCTGTCCCTCGTCATTAAGTGTCGCCTGTCCGGCATTATCAGGGTCGATCGAAATGCTGATATTGTCTGACGAAAGGTTGGTCACGGAGGTCTTTGTCACGAATGCCTCGGCCTGTATTGAGTCCGGCAATGTGTGATAGAGCACGAACGCCCTCACATAATCCTTTGACAAGTTCTCCAATCCTTCCACACCCCTGCGGCTGTAAAAGTCCTGCATAGCCTCATTGGTCGGAGCGAACGCCGTGAAGCTCACTCCTGATGTCGACTGGTTCAGCGCATTGTATGTATCCGAATATTTGAGCGCTTTCACGTATTCCGTGAAGTCGGGCTCACTTTCGAGATATACTGAAATCGGCGAGTTCAGAATATTAATATATGTCTGATCTTTAAACGGATCGGCATTTATGTTGAACACATCCGAGTCACATGCCGATACAGTAAGCGCAAGAACTGCGCCTGCCGCTATTCTATTAAGCATTTTCAATATTTTCATGTCTTTCCCTCCTTAATTAGTTGTTGCATAATAGGGATTCTGTTCGAGCAATCGATTATGATCGATATCCGCCTGCGGTATAGGCATGTACCATGCATTGGGATCCACAAGCACCGAGCGAATCCACGCCTTGTTGGTGGTCTGGTTGCCCTTGAGCACCTCACTGATGAATTCTTCCTTATACGTTTTGTCCTTTATTCTTCCGAACCAGAGCAAATCATACCAGCGCTTGCCTTCTCCCATGAATTCAAGCTCTTTCTGACTCAGCACTTCCTCAAGCAGTGTCGGTTCGTCAAGCAGCCCGATCAATACATCAGAATCTTCGCTGTCGAGATCTATATTATTATAGTTGGCCAGTCCGGCACGGTTGCGTATGCGGTTTATCTGAGCCACGGCCTCGCGGTAGTTGCCCCTCATAATCTCTGCCTGTGCCTTCATCAGTATGATTTCAGCCACACGATAGATTATGAAATTAGCGTCCTGATGAGAACGCACGCCTCCGGTAACATCCTGCACGTCGGTTCCGTTGTATTTCCACATATAGAACGTGTTTGCGGTCTGATACGGCGAACCGTTATCCGTCACATATGTTCCGAGCATCATGCGTCCCATACGGCCTTCCGGCGACATTCCGGCCTTTTCAAGTTCTTCCGTCTCGGTACGCATCTTCTCCATTGCCTCATTGGTGAAAATCAGGCGTGAGGACGTAGACTGTGACCACAGCGAAGCGAAGTTATTGTTCTTAAGCTCTATGTTGTAGTCCCAGTTCAGTTCGAATATGCTTTCGTTTGAGTTTCCGGGATAGAACATCGTGTACCAGTCGTTGGTATTTGTGATAAACACCGGGCGGAACGCATCCGTGGCGTTCAGTATCATATCGCAGTACTTCACGCAATCGTCGTAGTCCCCGTTCCACAGGCACACGTCTGCCATAAGGGCATAGAGAGCCCACTTCGTGGCACGGCCTTTTGTCTGCCAGTCCACTTCGTAAGAACCTTTCGCGGCTCCGGTGGCAAGAGCGGTCTCAACGTCTTTCTTTATACGATCCACTATCTCCTTCTCCGTAGACTTGGCTATGTCAAAGGAGTTGGTATCATCCACATAAGGCTCTGTTATCAGAGGCACGCTCTGATAGTTTTTCAACAATACCAGATAAGAATAAGCACGCTGGAAATAAGCCTCGCAGAGGTGTGAGTTCATCACAGACTCGTAGTAAGTATTGTCCAGGCTTCTTACTCCCGGGGCATAGTGGATTACCGAGTTGGCATTGTCTATGACCTTGTAGAAATTCGAATACTCGCACAACTTATAACTCGGAGTAAGGTTGAAGTCTTGCAGCTTCACATCGTCACTGTTACGTGAGTAGAACGCTCCACCGCGCAACTCACCCCACTTGATGTAATTGGGCACGCAATCACGCATGTAATAGTAGCCCGAGGTCACAACAGACTCCACGTCTTCTTTCGATTTCCAATAATCATCGGTGACCTGCTCGTTATTAGGTTTGAGATCAAGCCAGTCGTTGCATGATGTTGTGAACATCAGGCAGAGCAGGCTTAACAATATATTTATTTTCTTATTCATTGTTCCTTAGAAATTAACGGTTAGACCAAATGCAAAACGCTTGGAAACAGGAGTTGTGGCATTGTCTTCCACAAGCTTTGTGGCCGATGGCAGACTAACCTCGGGATCCTGACCTTTATAGCCCGTCCATGTAAACAGGTCGTATCCTGTCACGAACACGTTGGCGCGCGATATGCCCCAGTTCAGCTTCTGGAGCAACTTCTTGGGCACGTTCCAGCTAAGCGACAATGTCTTCAGGCGAACGAATGTGGCATCCTCGACAAAACGGTCCGAACCGAGATAGTTGTAGCCCATGCCGTAAAGTGCGCGCGGGATATCCGTCTGGTCGCCTTCGGCACGCCAGCGGCTCAGCACCGCCGTGCTCTGGTTTCCGGTACCATACATGCTTTCAAGGTTCATACGAGCCTTGTTGATAATCTTCTGTCCGAAACGGCCGTAGAAGAATGTGGTAAGAGTGAGGTCCTTCCATTTCACCTGGAAACCTCCACCGCCGATGAGTTTCGGATTGGCGTTGCCGAGGTATACGATATCGTTCTCGTTGATTACACCGTCATGGTTGATGTCCTCATACTTGGCATCGCCGGGGAAAGCCTGCGTGGAACCGTTACGCATGATGATAGGATTACCGTTGTAGTCGCGCATCACGGCGCCGTTCTTGTCGCGTGCGTATGTATCTTCAGCGTTCTGGTATACACCCTTGTAGCGGTATCCGTAGAACGAACCGATAGGAGCGTTTTCAAGAATACGGAGAGCATAGTTTCCGTTTCCGAACGTATAGTTCTCATATTTATATGTAGACGGTAGCTCCTCTACCTTGTTCACGTTGCGGCTGATGTTTGCGTTAACGCTCACAAACCAGTCTTTCTTCTTCAATACCTGATAGTCGAAGCGCAACTCGAAACCCTTGTTGCTGAGCACACCCGAGTTGATCCACGCTATCTTGTCGTAACCTGTGGTAGACGGCAGCTTGGTGTCTTTGAGCAACAGGTCTGATGTCTTCTTGTCATAGTAGTCGAACGTGATGTTCAACTTATCCCACAGACGCAGGTCCACACCGAAGTCATACTCACGGGTAGACTGCCATTTGAGGTTTTCGAGCTGCATACGGATCGCGTGTATGGCCTGCATGTCCATATACTGGCCGAGCGAGGTGTACGCACCGTAGTACCGTGCGGCACCGGAAGGAGCCTTACCTGCCCATCCGAGACCGAAACGCAGTTTACCTTCGGTGAACCACTTGTGGAACGACTCGCTCCAGAAGTGCTCCTTGTCGATGTTCCATGCCAGACCGAACGCCGGGTATGTACCGAAACGGTTCCTGCCGCCCATCGCCGAGTTACCCTCGTAGTTGACAGACGCTTTCAGCACGTAACGCTCGTCGTAAGAGTACACGGCCTGACCGATAAACGATACCGAGCGGGCCTCCGAGTTTCCTGAACCTGATGATGAAACCACGCTTCCCACCACGGGGTCTGAAAGATTGGAAGAGGCGTTACCGTATGTCACGCTCGAGCTGTTGAACGACTGGCTCTGGTAAGTACGGAAGATGGCTGTCGCCGTAAGTCCGTGCTTCTTTCCAAGTACATTGTTATATAATAATTTAGCTTCCGATTGCAGTGTAAATCCGTCTGATGTGGCGTCGGTTGCCTGGTTGGCGTTTGAGTTTGTCCACAGCACTCCCGTAGCTTCCTGCGGCAAGAATTTTTTATTCTTGTTTGTCTTCATGTTGAGTGCCACCCAACCCTGGAAACGCAGGTGGAACGGGAATTCATACTCAAGCATTACCTTCATCTTTTCCTCGCGCATGGTTGTCTTGTTGAAACCAAGATCCACCAGTGCCACAGGGTTATAGTTATCCTTGTAACCTCCCTGGAAGTCACTTTCCTGCATGAAGTATCTGCCTGTGGCCAATCCTGTCACGTCATCAATCCAATAAGGACTTAAGTTAGGCATCTTCTTCTGGGCCATCGAGCGGGCATTATCAAGCACATTCGCTTCTTTCTCAGTGTTTGTGAACGAGAAGTCGGTATGCACGCGCAGACGGTCGGAGAAGTTGTAAGTAATCTTGAACTGGGTCGAGAGACGGTCGAGACCTGTTCCCTTTGTGGTACCCTGCTCATTGTAGTATCCGAGACTGAAACGGTATGTTGCCTTCTCACCACCACCGCTCATAGAGAAGTTGTTATCCGTGATGACAGCGTCCTGCTTCACGGCATCGAGCCAGTCGGTATCGCAATTATACTCGTCATAGTACTTGTATGCCTTGTTATAGTTTATCTCATCGGCATTGAAGAGCATGTCCATTTCGGAAGAGGCATTTGATATACCTTTCGAGTTGGCGGCGTTCCACAGCTCGTCCTGCATCAGCGAAGTATACTGGCGGCCGTTGAGCAGCGGGATGGATGCCGGCTCTTTCTTCACGGTAAACTTGGTTGAGAAAGAGAACTGCGTCTTTCCGTACGAGCCTCGCTTGGTGTTGATGAGCAACACGCCGTTGGCTCCCTTGGAACCGTATATCGCCGTTGCCGACGCGTCTTTGAGCACGTCGATGCTCTCGATGTTCGACGGGGCGATGTTCAGAAGCGCACCGAAGTCTTCCTCATTGGCGGTCTGGAAACTGAAATCATTGGAAATATCAACATCGTAAGGCACACCGTCGACCACGATGAGCGGCTCGGCATCGCCGTCGAGCGTGCTCGTACCGCGGATACGTATCGAACTGCGCGCACCCGGGTCTCCGCCGAGGTTGATGTCAAGACCGGAAATCTGTCCTTGCAGAGCCTCCTCGATTGTTCCGATGGGGCTTTGCTCCACAATCTCACCCACCTGCAGTGTCTGCATGGACGATGTCTGTTCAAGACGTGACACACCCATCCGGTCGGAGCGGCGCGAAACGACCTTGATTTCCTTTACCTTGTTGGCCTCGTCACTCTCAAGCGTGAAGTTAAGTGTTGTCTGTCCGTTATAGTTAACGGTCTTGGTTTTCATACCGATATATGACACACGGACTTTCAGTTTGCCCGCGTTTGCCGGCACTTGGAGCGTATAGTTACCGTTGAAGTCGGTCACCGCGCCCTTGATATATCGGTTCTGAGAGTTCACCAGCACCACGTTGGCGCCAAGCACAGGCTCCTTAGTGTTGCCCACCATCTCCGAAACGATACCCGATATCACATTCTGGGCGGAAGCCGCCATGCCGAACGATACCAGCATAACCATCAGAAGTGATATTCTCACGTTTATTTTTATTGATTTAATTCTGTTCATGATCGTCGTTTTTATCATTGCAGTATGCCGTCGATAAGATGGAAGCATCCGTCATTGAAGGCGAACGGCAGATAATTGTAATCAGGAATGACAGTCGTCGTATTGCCGGAGCCTACGAAATTGACTGTCAGCTTTGTACCGTCGTCAGACACGTTTACCCTGTCCGAGCCGGTGGTATTGAACTCACCTTTGCACGAAGATCCTATATATGGATATGAGGTGAACGAGTTCATGGTGGAAGTCACGAAATATGAGCGCAGGTAATTTGCCAGCTGCGTCTTCTCGGAAGACGACGGTGTGCCCGAAAGAATACCGTCGTTTACCGTCAGTTTGCCTGCACCCGGAATCTTGTCGAGATTTGCCGCGATAGCCGCGTTGGTGGGAATGAAAGCGAAGAAACGGTCGCCTGGTAAGACTATGCTCGTAGAAAGTCCGTTACCTACGGAGAGACCCGCTTTCTGCAACAGTTGCGCGAACATATAATAAGAATAGTTCTTGTCGTTGCATATAGCCAGGCGGCGTGCGAGTCCGTCGCCGCTCGCTGCCTCGAAGATGGCCTCAGCGTCGTAAGAGTAAGAGTTTCCGTTGTCCCATGCCTCTCCATTGTTTGCCTGCAAGTGGAGGTCCACGAACGGCGAGCCGGTATATGTAGGCTCAAGCTGCTGGTTGAAAAGGGCGTTGGTAGTTATCTTACCGTCCTTTACGAACCAATAGTTGTACGGCAGGTTGGTCTCCACCACCTGCGTGCCGTTGTCTGACAGGCTCTTTATGTTCTGTGCGGTGTGCATGTCCACGATACGCTCCATAGAGGCTGAACTCATCTCCACAAAATCACCGGCATCGCTGCTGTACTGCTGCAACTGCTTGCCGGTAGTAGTGGAATAGAGGCGCATTGCCGGATCGGCTTTCTCGAACTGTGTGTTGTTGGGCATGAGTGTCACGAAGTCTGTGTTGCGTGACGCAAGCGAGAGCATACGCTGCGAACCGGTAAGAGCATAAAGATATGTGAGGAAGTTCTTATCCTTGAACGCCGGACCCACAACGGAAGAGAATATCGCCGGGGCGTCCATCTTATCCATACCGTATAATATGCCGTTGGCACATATCTTCCTGTCTGTCACCTGCTCCGGGTCGATGTTTATCGGCGTTCCGTAAACCGTGAGCACGTCTCCGGCCTTTATCTCTTCGGGGAACACTATGAAATTGTCCTTGGCAAACGACTGCAACAGGAAATATTCAAGTATCAGGTCGTCAAGATTGTCGAGCGAGGTATATCCGCCCTCGGCTGTCCAGTACGTCTTGAAGAAATTGTCTATCGCCGCGTTTGAAGGCGCGAATACATTATATCCCGCATACTCAAGTGTGGCGACGGCCTGCCAGCTTAGCACCGGCCACTCCATAGCTATCGAAGGCAATGTGCCGTGACGGTGTACGTATGCTATGTATCCGAGCGAGTTGTTTATATCTTCGGATGCCGGCTCGTATGTAGAGTACTTGTCGTACAGTTCCACATATTTGGAGTATTGGGGATTAAACCTCAACTCGTCGTATATTGTGTTCAACGGATCAATCACGCGGTCCACATGATACAGATAACCGTTGTCGGTGACAACATTCCTGCTGTCTTTCACCTTGGCATTGGCCACATTGAACACTCCGTTGGCGCCGGCGTTTCCTTTCCACTCCGTGCCGGGATAGAAATAGTTGTAGTTGTACGCCGCGTCTATGCCCTTAGTCTCGAACATCTTGTTTGAGAACACCGGCAGGTAGCGCTCGTAATGATAGATGTTGATGAGCGTGTCGCTGGTGGCATTGGGCGTCAGCTTCACACGCTGCTGTTCTATCGGGTCGATGCTGTGCGTGCGGTGCTTGTAGAAGTAGCCCGCCATCACCTCCTTGTCCTCGTCCGTACCGGCATCGCCGTCGTCGGGGCGGAAGTTCACCATCTTGGACCAGTCGTAAGCATAGTACATCAGATGGTATCCGATGAGCTTGTTGAGATACTGCGGGTCTTTCTGTTTCAGGTCGTCGATGGACGAATAGCCCTTTTCCTTCAAGAAAGTCCTGAACGCATTGTCATCCGGCGCCATGACCGTGACGATACTGTTGCCCCTCACGATAGAGGCATAGTCGGACAAATCGACACCTCTCAGGAAGATTCCGTGATTGCCTTCTCCCTGCAACACTTCGTAGGCATTACCTTTCAGCCAGTCGGGCGACTTGTAATGGTCGCTCTCGGACAGGTCGTCCTTACAAGAACTCACCCCCCCTAACAGAAGAAGCGCAGCCAACGAAATAAACAAATCTTTTCTTTTGTTCATTGGTTATAATATTTGTTAATAATTCTCGTCAAACCCGGAAACATCGACACAACAACGTATATAGCCGACAAATACGGCCCGGAAACCGGACTCATACTGTTCCATATCCAACTATGAAATTCTCTGTTTCAAGATTGTTTTATAAAGTTTGTAGTTTGTTAGTGATTAATCGGTACAAAATTATAAAAAATTATAAGCATTGCAAAAGCCCCCTTACGGGGGGGGGCAATATTATAATGTTTTTATCAATTATTCGGGTATTATAAGACTTAACGACAAGCCAAATAAAGGCGTTAAAACACTGAAATAAATATTAATTACAAAACCCGACACGAAAAAGGCCAAGACAGCATACGCCGCATGCTGACAAACGACGCAGAGACATGGCACACAGATGTTTGTAAATAAAATATCAAACGCAAACAAGCCTGACACCACTGCGAAAACACGATAAACAGTAAAGGTCGCAGCATAAAAGACAAACCGTCACCACTGTCGCACAAATGAATATTTATACAAAAATGGGGTAAATACGCAAGCGCTTTTCCTGCGTTTTTTGATATTTACCTCACTGTGCGAGCCATAAACATCGAATAAAACCGAAGAAAAAGCCTGCCCCGTGCAATGGGATACCCGTTACACTCCATTCGGTATCCCGTTGCGTCGCGTTTAGATACCAAACGCGACGCAACGGGATGCTTAACGCACGGCAAAAAGAGGCTTGTTACAAGGATTTTAAAGGCCTGAAAACAAAAAAAGGCACCCGATGCCAAGCATCGGATGCCCCGAGTATATGATACCGGACGGCCGCAAATCCCCTTCGTGCGCGCTACATAGTCATAGCGTGCATCGCCGCTGGCCTTTGCTTATCAAAAATCACAGACAATACCGGATGTATAAATATGCACATCCGCCATATATCTGTGCCGGGGCGCGAAACCTGATTGTGGATGCCTGCCATACCGGCCGCATGCGACAGAGCGCCCGTGTTGTAAAAATTATTCGTTGTTTCCATGGCTTTAAATCGTTTTTATATCACAAAGTTAGCATCAAACCGCCGAAAATGCAAGCGACATCACGATACACTTCACTATACGGCCGGTTATTATCCGGCAGAAAGAGAAAACCACAGGAAGGAGGATTAAAACTCGGCCGGCAACTCGTTTTTTTGCCACAACAGACTGCTAATTACGGGATTTTGAGTATTTTTGCATGAGATTAAGACGGGCATACGCACGGAGTGACATGAAAAACGAGGAAAAGCATGCCTGCAGCGGCACCCGTCACATACCGTATACACATCATCAACATCGTATTTTGAAATTATGCAAGAGACAAGACAGAACAAAATCGCGAGGCTGCTGCAAAAGGAGCTGAGCATCATATTCCAGCAACAGACACGGATGACACGCGGCATAATGGTGTCGGTGACACGCACGAGGGTGTCGCCCGACCTCAGTATATGCACCGCCTATCTGAGCATTTTCCCCAGCGACAAGGCCGAAGACATACTGGCCAACATCAAATCGAGCGAAAAGACAATACGCTACGAACTGGGAACACGCACACGCCACCAGTTGAGGATTATCCCCGAGCTGCGCTTCTTCGTGGACGACTCGCTCGACTACATCGAACATATCGACGAACTGCTGAAAGAGGAATGATACTGCCGCTATACATATCGCGCCGTTATCTCTTCTCAAAGAAAAGCACGCACGCCATAAACATCATCAGCGGCATCAGCATGGTGGGTGTGGCGGTGGCTACGATGGCGCTCGTGGTGACGCTAAGCGTGTTCAACGGTTTCCATGACCTGGTGGCATCGTTCTTCACCACGTTCGACCCGCAGATTAAAGTCACTCCCGTGACAGGCAAGGACGCTCCGGCCGACGACCCGGTGCTGACGCGCATAAAGGCTCTCCCGCAGGTGGAAGTAGCCACGGAGGTGGTGGAAGACATGGCGCTGGCCATGTATGAGGGCCGCCAGGCGATGGTGAATATAATGGGTGTGGAGGATAATTTCGACAGCCTGACACACATAAGGGAGATACTTGTGGGCGACGGCACATACGAGCTGCATGCCGCCGACATATCATACGGCATACCTGGCATACGCCTGGCCGAGACGCTCGGCACCGGATTCACCTACCGCAACCCGATAAGGATATTCGCGCCGAGGCGCGAGGGGCAACTGAGCATGACTGACGTGGAAGACGGATTTGTGGAAGACGAGCTTTACTCTCCGGGTGTGCTCTTCAACGTAAAGCAAGCCAAATACGACAAGGGCCACATACTGACTAACATTGCGTTTGCCAGGAGGCTGTTCGACCGCCAGGGAATGATAACGTCTCTCGAACTGCGCCTGAAGCCGGGAAGCGACTTCGACGCCGTGAAAGCCGAGATGAAGAATATCGCAGGAGGCAAATACTACGTGAGAGACAGGTACGAGCAGCAGGAAGACACGTTCAAGATAATGAAAATAGAGAAACTCATCGCATATATCTTTCTTACGTTCATCCTCATCGTGGCATGCTTCAACATCATCGGAAGCCTGTCGATGCTGATGATCGAGAAGAAAAACGACGTGGTGACACTGCGCAATTTAGGAGCGAGCGACAAACTGATAACAAGGATTTTCCTCTTCGAGGGGAGGCTCATCACCGTGATAGGCTCCGTGGCCGGCATTGCACTCGGCCTGCTGCTCTGCTGGCTGCAACAGACCTACGGCATCGTGGGACTGGGTCGCTCGTCGGGCTCTTTCGTGGTAGACGCCTACCCGGTGAGCGTGCATCCGGACGACATCATCGTGATTTTCATCACCGTCATAGCCGTAGGCTTCGTGTCGGTGTGGTATCCGGTGAGATATTTCGCAAAGAGGTTGTTGTGATTTGAGGAGTTGAGTAGTAAGGAGTTGAGTAGTAAGGAGAATACTTTCAAGAACAAGAACAAGATTTCATGCTCAAAGATGTGGATAAATATTCTTTGGGCAGTTAACGACAAATAAAAATCAAGCCGTGATTGTTTCATACACAAATCACGGCTTTTTGATTTTATAAGGAGAATACTTTAAGGAATAGTCAATTCCAGAAAGTATTCTCCTTACTCCACAACTCCTTACTCCACAACTCCTCAAATCAATATCTGAACGAGCTTCCTCCGAGAAACTCGCGCAACAGCGATGTAGACGGTACCTCATCGTTGGTGATCGGCTTTATATAACGAAGGAAACGAAGCAGGCGGCGGGCCTCGCTGTACTCGGGAGCGCACTCGGGCACAAGCTCGAGAAGCGGCTCGGCCTGCGTCTTTATCACGGCAAGCTCGAACAGCATGGCCGTATTGAACATCACGTCGGCATTCTCCTGGTAAGGAAATATCCACTTGTCTTCTCCCGCACGCACCGACGGCCAGCGACGTATGGTATCCAAGGCGCTCATGCCACGATACTTGTGGTCGCGGATGATCCGGCGCAGCAGACGGTTGTCCGTCGTGGGTACATAGTTGTGCGAGTCTAACAGGATAGTGGTAAGGGCGGAGGCATACACCCTGAACTTCTGTTCCTCGGGTATGGCGGCCGTCAGTTCGGGGTTAAGGGCATGTATCCCCTCAACCACAAGCACCTCGTTTCCTTTCAGACGGAGCCTGCGCCCGCTCTTCTCGCTGCGTCCCGTCTGGAAGTCATAGCGCGGCAACTCAATCTCTTCGCCTGCGAACAGTGCGTTCATCTGCTCGTTGAGCAACGGTATATTGAGCGAATACAGGCTCTCGAAATCATAATCGCCCGACGCGTCGCGGGGGCTTTTCTCACGGTCTACGAAGTAATCGTCGAGCGAGATGCCTATCGGCCGTATACCGTTGGCGAGCAGCTGGATAGACAACCGCTTGCAAGTCGTGGTCTTGCCGCTCGACGACGGTCCGGCAATGAGCACCATCCTGACGTTTCGCCGCTCGGCTATCCGCTCGGCTATTTTCACTATCTTGTTCTCCTGCAACGCTTCCGACACGTTTATAAGCTCGGTGCTGTTGCCGGATGCTATCACCTCGTTGAGGTCGCCGATGGTGCTCATTCCGAGAATATCCTGCCAGTGATGATGCTCCTTGAATATCTCGAACATCTTGTCCTGACGCACCAACTTGCCAAGCACCGACGGGTCTTTGCGCGACGGTATGCGCAGAAGCAGGCCGTCGTAGTAGCGCACGAGGTCGAAAAGATGCAGGTCGGCAGTGTTTGTCAGCAAGGAACCGTAGTAATAGTCGCAATATCCGTCGATATCGTAATACACGGTATAAAGGCTTCCCACGCTTTCGAGCAGTTTCACCTTAGAGTACGTGCCCAAGGCACGGAACATCTCTATCGCTTTCTCCGTGGTGGTCTCATGCCGGCGTATGGGATGGGCCTCGGCCACAATCCGGCGCATACGTCCAAGGATGGCGGCGGCGTCCGCATCGCTGACAGGGTGCCCTATGGACAGATCGCAATAATAACCGTTCGACACGGGGATGTCTATCTTCACATGGCCGTCGGGATAAAGGTCGTGAACGGCCTTGCACAACACGAAAAAGAGCGTCCGGGTATACGACCGTTGCCCCGAGGACGAATACAGGTCAAGAAATTCCACATCTTTATTATGGTACACCCTGTAATTCAGTCCCTCCACCTTGTTGTTCACTTTTGCGCTGACCGGGCCGAAAGGCATATCCAGATCAAATTCATCAAATATCTCAGAAAGTGTACTTCCGATGCGAAAGTTTTTAATTTTTTTATTATTTTTGCAACGTATTTGTAACATCTTTTCCATTCTCGTATCATTTTAATGGTTATACATTTACAGCCGTAAAGTTACTCAGAATATCCGAGAAAAGAAAACGGTAGCATTTTAATTAAATAAAAAATATGTCGTTAATTATTATTTTTAAGTTGATTGGAGCCTTGGCACTGCTAATCTATGGTATGAAAGTGATGAGCGAAGCCCTGCAAAAAATGGCCGGATCGCAATTGCGCCATATCCTCGGAGCCATGACAACGAACCGCTTTACAGGAATGCTCACGGGCATGTTCATAACCGTATCAGTGCAATCATCATCCGCCACGACGGTAATGACGGTGTCATTCGTAAACGCCGGGCTGCTGACTTTGACGCAAGCCATATCGGTAATCATGGGCGCCAACATCGGAACCACGCTCACGGCATGGATAATGAGTGCCGGTTTCTCGTTCAACATCACGGACTTCGTATGGCCTGCATTCTTCGCAGGCATCATACTTATATACATGCGCAGACACAGATACATAGGCGATTTCCTATTCGGAGTGGCGTTTATG
The DNA here is from genome assembly GCF_013166535.1 of Prevotella sp. PTAC. NCBI lineage: Bacteria > Pseudomonadati > Bacteroidota > Bacteroidia > Bacteroidales > Prevotellaceae > Prevotella > Prevotella sp. PTAC. The sequence goes on along the minus strand of NZ_JABKKK010000003.1, from coordinate 224,244 downwards.
TTCTTCTCCCTTGGCGCACTCAGCCAGACGGGCAAGGAGATGGACTTGGGACACAACGCCGAACTGGCGTCTTTCTTTGCCTCGTTCGACCATGACAGCTTCATTACCATCGTACTTTTCCTTGCCATCGGAACCATACTCACATGCATCGTGCAGTCGTCCGCCGCACTGATGGCCATCACGATGGTGCTCTGCACGAGCGGCGTACTGTCTATATACCACGGCATCGCGCTCGTGATGGGAGAGAATATAGGAACCACACTGACCGCGAACCTTGCCGCCCTCACCGGAAACACACAAGCCAGACGCGCGGCAATGGCCCACCTGTTCTTCAACGTATTCGGCGTGTCGTGGATACTTGCATGCTTCTATCCGTTCGTAAACACAGTGTGCTCCACGGTTGGAGTAGACCCGATGACCGAGCATATCAATCCCGTGCGATTGTCGTTCGTATTGGCGGCATTCCACACAGCGTTCAATATCACCAACACAGCGATACTGATTTGGTTCATACCACAAATAGAACGATTCTGCAATTGGGCTATAAAACCGAAGAGGAACGACGAGGAAGACGAGTTCCGGCTACGCTACATAGGCGGCGACAACATCATGAAAACCCCTGAGCTATCGGTACTTGAAGCGCAGAAAGAGATTCAGTCGTTCGCCAAGCGCATACAAAGGATGTTCGGATTTGTACGCGAACTGCTCGGAACAAAGGACGAAGCGGCCTTTACCAAACTCTTCACACGAATAGAGAAGTACGAGAGTATCAGCGACAACATGGAGATCGAGATAGCCAAATACCTCGACAGCGTGAGCGACGGGCATCTGAGCGACGACACAAAGGCAAAGATACGCACCATGCTCAGGGAGATATCCGAGATAGAGAGCATCGGAGACAGCTGCTACAACATAGCGCGCACCATCAGCAGGAAGAACTCCGGAAAGGAAGACTTCACCGAAAAACAGTATGAACGCATACACCAGATGCTCGAACTGACAGACGATTCGCTCACGCAGATGAACACCCTGCTCAGCGGCCGGAAGGACAACTTCGACGCCAACCGCTCGTTTAACATCGAAAACGAAATCAACAACTACCGCACACAACTCAAGAACCAGAACATCAACGATGTCAACAACCACGAATATACATACGCCATGGGCACGATGTACATGGATATCGTGAGCGAGTGCGAGAAACTCGGAGACTATGTGGTAAACGTTGTTGAGGCACGCATGGGCACAAGACAAAGAGGCGCGTGACCGAACGTCACACGTCACGTCACAGGCCGTAACCGGATAACGGCATGACAAAGGCACGACACACCCCATAACAATAAGATACATAAGCATGATGAGATACACCGCCGGCATAATGATATTGCTGTTATGCGCCGCCCTATGCAGGGCACAGCAACAAACGACATGGGGAGACATGGGCGACGGCACGTACCGCAACCCTGTTCTCAACGCCGATTACAGCGATCCGGACGTCATCCGGGTGGGCGATAAGTACTACATGGTAGCTTCCGACTTTCATTTCATCGGCATGCAGGTTCTCGAATCGGAAGATCTCGTCAACTGGCGGATTATCAGCCAGATATACGACAGGTTTGACATGCCGGGTTGGGATGCGAACAAACGGTACGCAGGCGGCTCGTGGGCACCGAGCATCAGGTATCACGACGGACTGTTCTACGTGTTCTTCTGCACTCCGCACGAAGGCTTGTTCATGAGTACCGCCACCGATGCCAGAGGCCCGTGGGCACCGCTGCACTGTGTGAAGGAAGTGGAGAAATGGGAAGACCCGTGCCCTATCTGGGATGAGGACGGACAGGCATATCTCGGCCACAGCGTGCATGGAGCCGGCCCGATAATAGTGCACCGCATGAGCGCCGACGGCAAAACACTTCTCGACGAGGGCACAACGGTATACACAGGCCCCGTGGCCGAGGGCACGAAATGGCTCAAACGCGACGGCTATTACTATCTCAGCATTCCGGAAGGAGGCGTCCGCACGGGATGGCAGACCATGCTGCGGTCGCGCGACATATACGGTCCTTACGAGAGGCGCATCGTTCTCGAACAAGGCTCCACAGCCATAAACGGCCCGCATCAGGGCGCGCTTGTAGACACTCCGAACGGCGACTGGTGGTTCATCCACTTCCAGTCTGTCCCCTCTACCGGCCGGGTGACGCACCTGCAACCGGCCCGCTGGCGCGACGGCTGGATAGAAATAGGCGAAGACTACGATGGGAACGGCATCGGCGAGCCTGTGACCGCATACTCGAAGCCTGCTCCCAAGAGCGACATGAGACCCGAAATACCGGCGATGAGCGATGAGTTTGCCGGCAACGGCCTGTTCTGGCGAGGCCGTAAGCAAACCGCTCTCGGCCTGCAATGGCAGTGGTGCCATAATCCTGTGGACAGCGCTTGGAGCCTGACAGAACGCGAAGGCTGGCTGACACTGCACGCCATGGAAGCCGACAGCCTGCGGTTTTGCCGCAACATGCTCACGCAGAAGAGTATAGGACAGCCCGGCGAGGTGACCACGGCCGTCGACTGTACAAACATTTCGACCGACACCTATGCGGGCTTGCTGCTCATCGGCAAGGAATTCAGAGCCGTCGGCGTTTGCCGCGACGGCATCTTTACAGAGGCAAACGGAAAAAGACAGATTGTCGACCGCAACGTGAAATCATCGAAAGGCAAGCCAAGAGTGGTATACCTGCGCGCCACCATCGACAATCAGAGAAACATAAACCGGTTTTATTACAGCACCGACGGAAAACGGTTCGTTCCAGCCGGAGCGTCATTCACCATGCGCGACGGCTATTGGAAAGGCGTGCGGCCGGGACTGTTCTGCTACAATACGAAAGAAAACGGCGGCACCGCACGGTTCGATTACTTCCACTACGACCTGAAGCAGCCGGCAGCCACACAGCGTACGACAAAGAAATGACCCATAACGGACGTATGGCGGAAAGGTGAAAACCTGCCGGCAGACCGGACATGAACCGCCGCTATCATCAGCATGGCTCTCGTCCGATCGCCGGTAAACGATGGCGGAGTGGCACAGGCTGACATAATCAGGAGGCTGTTCGGCTCGCCGACCGCCGTTTCCGAGGCATTCAAGCCATTCGAGACACAATACGACACATATCTTATAAGTATGAGGATATAATAGAGAGACAAGATTTATAACTGCCTGAAAGCATTTAACATAATGCTGAAAAAATATTTAACATAACCGCAAAAAGCGTTTAACAAATCAAGAAAATATCTGACAAAACGCTATCCGTATTTCGCCCGTTTAAAAATTAAAAGCCAAAAGCCGGAAATAAACGAATTACGAACTGCTTTCCGCAAGTATCTGTGCATCAGCTTGATACGCCTACCACACCTACTTCCCCTACCAAACCTACCCCACCTACCCTCACTATTTTTTCCATTCAGCGTCCCGTTGCCTCGCATTCAGACGCTAAACGCAAGCCAACGGGACACCGAACGCGACGCGATTGGCAACCCAACGCGATCCAACGGGCATCCCGTTGCGGAAAAAACGCCGCTTTTCGTCTATGGCGAAAAGCGGCGTATCGCATTGCATATAGCGGTGCGTATCGTATTCGTTCTCTGTTTCAACAGAAAACAAAGTGTTAAATACGTGACTTTATCATTACATTTAAAAAGCGTCTTCACGCACATACTCCGGACGCTCGTCCGGAGTGTCGGTACGTATCTCCACGTTGTCGAACACCACGTTGCGGGCATGGCGCACGAAGAAGCCTTTGGCCGGCAGGGTGTCCCACATAGTGGCCTCGGGGTAGTCTTTCTCTTTCTCGTCGGCCGGCACAGGAGTCTTCTTCCCGCCTCCCTTATGACATATAAGGATGTCGCTCAGCCTGACGTTCTCCACCGGATGGCCGGGAAGACCGGTCACCGAGCATCCCGTGGCACCCGCGTTGCGCACTATCACGTTGTCTATATGCACATCGCGGATTATACCCACATTGCCGATCACCTGCCCGTTGTAGTATCCACGGGCACGATTGCCGAGCCGCACGAATATCGGAGCCTCAGTGCCCTCGACGGTAATTCCGCTCACACTTACGTTTTCCAGCACGCCCCCATCCACTATTTCAAGAGATATTGCCGATATGCCCCTTGGCAGTCCGAAATACTGCGACGTCTGGTCTTCCGACGGTTTCACGGCGATGCCGCTGATGTTGATGTTGCGGAACCCGCCGTTGGTCTCCGTTCCCAGCTTTATAGCGTTGCAGTGGCTGCTCACCACACAGTTGCTTATCGTAACGTTCTCGCACAACCTCGGCGAGGTGCTCTTCAATGTGATGGCGTCGTCATCGCTGTCGGCCGTCATCCCGGTCACGATCACATCGTGACAGCCGTCTATGTCGAGCGCGTCATTGTTGTAGTTGTTGCGGTTTTTCACCCTGATGCCGTCTATGCGCAGACGGTCGCAAGCCAGATAGTGCTGCATCCAGCACCCGCTGTTGCGCAGGGTGATGTCTTTGACCGTTATGTCCCGTCCACGTATGAAGCGAAGCAGGTGCGGACGCGTGATTCCCTCGTCGTTCCACGACAGTTTCTTGAATGCCTTGCCGCGCCCGTCTATCGTGCCGTGACCGTCTATCACCACGTTGTCCACATCGTCGGCATATATCAGCTGTATAGTCTCGGTCTGTGTGCGGAGCGAAAGATAGTCCGATTTCACGGGCTTATAGTCTGCCAGGTCGGTACTGCCATACAGCGTGGCACCATGTTCGAGATGCAGGTTGACATTGCTTTTGAGCACTATCGTGCCTATCTTGTAGCCTCCCGTGGGCACTATTACCCGTCCGCCGCCGGCCCTCGAGCAGGCGTCTATGGCCTGCTGCACTGCAACGGTGCTCAGTCTCGCGGTATCGCCGACGGCGCCGAAATCCACGATGTTGTAGTCTGCGGCACCGGCCTGCGCCACGGCGACACATAGAGAAAAGGCGATAAATATCTTTCTGATGTTCATAAGATTAGTTTTTTTATTGAGACAACAGTCCCCACCGGTAGGAAGACCGGTTGCCCCGGGTTGTTTAAACAGTGTTTTTATCTTGAAGTCCCTTACCTTTTGATTGACAAACCGGTCATACAACCGTGGGACACACACCGCATTTAAGGCGTAAGACCTACGATAGCGCCTCAATCGGGACGGTCGTTTGTTTCATAACGACATACCCCGGCAGGCATATTATGGCCTGCCGGGGTATACAAAGGTATCATCATTTTTTGGTTGCCCGTATGAAATATACTATCAACAGGGCGTATGCGCCGAGCGAAAGAATTTCAGACAGCGGGTTTGCCCACCACGTGTCGTATGCGAAATCGACACCGCCGAAGCGCAGCAGGGCACTCACCACACCCATGAGAGCGCCGCCGGCAATGAACCCTGAAGCTATCAGGTTACCTTTCTCGCCACGCTCCTTGTTTGCTTTATCATCGGCTGTGCGTGTTGTCACAAACCAGTTTATCGCTCCTCCGACAAGCAAGGGAGTGTTGAGTTCCAGCGGGATGAACATTCCAAGAGCAAAAGCCAGGGCCGGAACACGGCACCATGTGAGCACAACGGCAATGCCGGCACCTATGGCATAGAGTATCCACGGAGCGCTGATGCCGTTCATCAGCGGCTCGATGACCGCTGCCATCGCATTGGCCTGAGGGGCTGAGAGCTTGCCGGTGTCAAATCCGTATGCCTCGTTGAGCAGCATCATCACACCGCCTACCGTGGCAGCCGACACCAACGTGCCGAGAAACTTCCACGACTCCTGTTTTCTCGGCGTGGTGCCGAGCCAGTAACCGACCTTCAAGTCGGTGATGAACGCTCCGGCCATAGACAGCGCCGTGCACACCACGCCACCCATGACGAGCGCAGCCACCATGCCGCTTGTGCCGCTGAGACCTACACCCACCATCACCACGGAGGCGAGAATAAGCGTCATCAGCGTCATACCCGACACAGGATTGCTGCCCACAATGGCTATGGCATTGGCTGCCACGGTGGTGAAGAGGAACGCTATCACGGACACAAGGACTATCGCCACGAGGGCGAAGAGCATGTTGCCGTCCATCACTCCCAACCAGAAGAAAAGGAAAGTGACGATTATCGTGAACACGGTGCCTACGGCGATGACCTTGAAAGGGATGTCGGCATTCCCGGAACCATCCTCACTCCTCGAAAAGCCGTTACTCTTTCCCCCCCCCGCGATTCTGCCGATGCTCTGCCTGATGATACCCCATGACTTGATGATACCGATGATACCGGCCATGGCTATGCCGCCGATGCCTATCGACTTGCCATACTCCTTGAATATAGCCTCAGGGCTCATGGCTCCCACGGGGTCGGTGATTGCGGGATTCCATGCGTTAAGCACCGTGTCGTGGAAGAGCAACGCCATGCCAGGCACTATCAGCCACCACACAGCCAGTGATCCGAGTGTGATTATCAACGCATATTTCAGACCCACGATATAGCCCAGTCCGAACACCGCAGCTCCGGTATTGACCTTAAACACGAGCTTGGCCTTGTCTGCCAATTGCTCGCCCAGCCCGCAAACGCGCGTCGTGAAGTTCTCGTTCCACAGTCCGAACGTGCCCACGATAAAGTCGTACAGACCGCCGACAAGTCCCGCTACGAGCAGCGGTTTCGACTGGTTGCCGCCCTGTGCCCCGCTTACAAGCACCTGTGTCGTGGCGGTTGCCTCCGGGAAAGGATATTTACCGTGCATGTCGCTTACGAAATACTTACGGAAAGGTATGAGGAAAAGTATACCGATGATACCTCCGAGAAGCGAGGATATGAATATCTTGATGAATGACACAGTTATCTCAGGATACTTGGCTTGAAGTATGTATATGGCCGGCAAGGTGAAAATGGCGCCCGCCACCACCGCGCCCGAGCACGCTCCGATGCTCTGTATGATGACATTCTCTCCGAGAGCCTTGTGGCGCTTGGCGGCGGTAGACACCCCGACAGCGATAATGGCGATAGGTATAGCGGCCTCAAACACCTGCCCCACTTTAAGACCGAGGTATGCGGCGGCGGCCGAGAAGAGCATCGCCATTATCACACCCCACGTCACCGACCATGCGTTTACCTCGGGATAGTTCTCTCCCGGCGTCATGACAGGCTCGTACTTTTCTCCTTCTTTCAACTCACGGAACGCGTTTTCCGGCAGTTGAAGCATTTCTTTTTCGTTCTGTTTCATATTTTGTTGATGTTTTGTTGCTAAATTTGAGGAGCTAAGAAATTAAGGGAGTCAAGCCAATAGCTTTCAAGACCTGAAAGCTCCAAAACTCCGGTTCCAATATTCCTGTATCCGCCACTCAAAGCTGTTGGTTTAACTTCTTGACTCACAAATGGTTCTCTTTCTCTTCCAAATACTCAGCGAATATCCTCGCGGCGGAGATTATCTGCCTGACGCACGGCCGCGTCTTGTAGTATTCCGCCGTGCGTTCGGATGCCTCGCAGGTGACGGGGGCACCCCGTTTGAGTTTCAACAGCTCGGCGCACGTGAGCGAGCCGTGCTCGGCGGCGAACCGTCCGGCAAGCCGCTGTACTACCTTATAGTTATGGGATTTGCCCTCCCGGTCGCCGGGCGTGGTCGAGCCGCAGTCCATCCCGGCAAGGGTGAACATACCGCAAGCGGCACCGCACGTAAGTCTCATACGTCCGATGCCGCCTCCGAACCCGGCGCTGAGCCTCAACGCCTGTTCTTCCGTGTACCCGTAAATATCGGCAAACGCCGCCACGACAGACTGCGAGCAGTTGAACCCCTGCATAAACAGTTCCTCGGCACGGCGTATCCGTTGTTCCTTATCTATCGGCATGGTCATTCATTACAGTTTATTTTTTAAGACAGTCAAACCGAACGCAATGAAAGCCGTTTCAAATTGCCGAGGCGCAGACTATCTCCTTGCAAAGTTAACCTAAATTCCGATGAATACAAAATAAAAAAGCCGCAAATATGACAAACCGGTCGTCAGCGTGGCAGCACGGCCGCCATGCGGCGCAGTCCTTCCATCATCCGCTCTCTCGGACAGGCAATGTTTATACGGATGAACCCCTCGCCCGCCTGACCGTATATTGTTCCGCTGCTGACCATCACCCGGCCCTCTGTAAGCAGCCGTTCGGTGACTTGGTCGGATGTCATGCCAAAAGCGCTGATATCCGCCCACACAAGATATGTGCCCTCCATAGGCACTATGCGCACACGCGGAAGCCGCCCGGCGAAAAACTCACACAGTGCCGTGTAATTGCCCTTGATGTAGGCCAACAGACTGTCGAGCCACTCCCCGCCCTCATTATAGGCCGCTATGAGGGCTGCCACACCGAAAGGATTTACGTCGCACACCTCGTTGATGTTTATCGCCCGGTCTATGCGACGGCGCACATCGGCATCGGCCGATATTATATTGGCTATCTGCAATCCCGCAGTGTTGAACGCTTTTGACGGTGAACAGCACGTCACCGAGTTTGCCAGACAGCCGGCAGAGAGCGACGCGAACGGGCGATACTCATGCCCGTCGTATACCAACTCGCAGTGTATCTCGTCGGAAACGACGGTCACACCGTGGCGCACGCAGATGTCGTTGACCCGCAACAGTTCCTCTGCCGTCCACACACGGCCGGCGGGGTTATGCGGGTTGCAGAGCAGCATGAGCCGTGCTTTCGGGTCGGCAGCCCGCTGTTCCAAGTCGTCGAAGTCCATTGTGTACAGGCCGCCGGCATATATCAGCGGACTTTCCGACACATCACAACCGTTATTCCTGATAGACGAAAAGAAGCAGTTGTAGACCGGAGTCTGCACGATCACACGGTCGCCAGGCACTGTGAGAGCTTTTATCACGGCCGACACGGCCGGCACCACGCCCGATGTATACTGTATCCACTCACGCCGCATTGTCCACCCGTGACGACGGGAGAACCATGAGATGACGGCATCGTAATACTCGTCGGTCACAAGCGTATATCCAAACACGCCGTGCTCGACCCTGCGCCGCAACGCGTCCATTATCGGCCGGGCCACACGGAAGTCCATGTCGGCCACCCACATGGGTATTATGTCGTCGCCTTCCGGCTCGTCCCACTTGTAGGAGCCGGTGCCGCGGCGTGTTATCAGATCGTCAAATTTATTGGTCATTTTTAGGGAATTAAGAAGTTAAGGAGAGTTTTTTTTGGAAAGTTATTTATTGTAGTTAAGGTAGTTTTCTTGGGGAGTTATCGTTCGCAAGCCTGCTCTAACTCCCCAAGGAAAACCACTTTAACTCCTTGATATAACCTCACAATCCGCCGGCGCCTTGATGTTCTCATCTATCGTGACACTTCCTATGCTGTCGGCCGTGATGCGTCCCGACCTTGGATTTTTGATGTTTGTTATAGCACCACGGATGTCGGCCTGCACGGTGGAATACTCGAATGCGCGGTCGCAGTCGGCACCGAACGTACAGTTTTCCAACACCAGGTCGTGAGCATAGCACAATGGCTGCTCACCCGTGATATGACAGTTCACCAGACGCAGGTTCTTAGAGTGCCAGCCGAGATACTCACCGTTGAGTTCGGAATCGTAAATAGTGACATTCTCCACCTCCCAGAAAGCGTCTTTGGTGGTTATCCTGGCATTGTGTATCTCAACATCGCGCACATACTGGAACACATACTTACTGTCGCTCACCAGCCCGTCGACACGGATATCCCGGCTGAACATGAACGGATAAGTGCCGTCGTGCAGCGTGACATTCTCCAACCGCAACCCCGAGCAGCGCCAGAATGTCTCGTCGGCATCATTCACGGTCACGTTGCACAGCGTCAGATCGTCCATCTCACGAAACATCTTCGGGGCATCTATCACAGTGTCCGTCATCTTCAAGTGCGACGAATACCACAACGCCGAGCGGGCTCCTACGGCAAAATAACAGTCGGCGATGCTGAAACGGTCCACATGCCAAAACGGATAGTTTCCCTCAAAACGACAACGCACGGCCTGTATGTCGCTACACTCTTTTATGGCAGACTCTCCGGTGGTTATCGTCACGTTGTCCAGCAACACGTCGTGATGCTCAAACAGCGGACGCTCGCCGCCAAAAGTCATGTTTCTTATCTCTTTCATCTTGATATTTGATATTGGTTTTTGTTGTTTATCCTGCCAGCTCAGGCTTGTTTGTTTTTTTTACGAATGCAAAATTAACAAGTTTTTTCCAATATCCGTGTAACTGTTTTACGGATTGAACAAACATTTTCATCCGTAAGCATGGAAAAGAGAGAAAAACAGCACACCACAGCGCAAACCGGGATACGACAGAAGACAGGACGAGAATGAGACGAAACGGGAACATACGTAAATAACGATGATATTATTTTGTTTTCCGCCGCCTTTGCACTACCTTTGCAGAAGATAGGCATTGCCACGGTAACCAGAAACAGGTTTCGCCGTACACGGCCTGCGCTGTCTTTGCATACAAAATATACTGAAAGAAAATGAAAAAACTGTTTATCGAGACCTACGGCTGCCAGATGAACGTGGCAGACTCGGAGGTGGTTGCGTCGGTGATGAAGATGGCAGACTATGACATCTGCGATACGATTGACGAGGCCGATGCCGTGTTTCTGAACACATGCTCGGTACGCGACAATGCGGAACAGAAAATATACAACCGGCTCGACACGCTGAACGCCATGCGCAAGAAAGGGCGGCGGCTAATCCTCGGCGTGCTCGGCTGCATGGCGGAACGGGTGAAAGAAGACCTCCTCGAAAACCATCATGCCGACCTCGTGGCCGGTCCTGACGCCTATCTAACCCTGCCCGACCTCATAGCGCAGGCCGAGACAGGGCACAAGGCAATAAATACGGAACTGTCTGTCACGGAAACGTATCGCGATATTGTGCCGCAACGCCTGCACGGGGCAAGGATAGGAGGATTTGTGAGCATCATGCGCGGCTGCAACAACTTCTGCCACTACTGCATCGTGCCATACACACGGGGCCGGGAGCGAAGCCGTGACATAGAAAGCATACTCCGTGAAGTGAGAGACCTGCGCGACAGGGGGTACAAAGAAGTGACGCTGCTGGGACAGAACGTTAACTCATACCGATTTGAGAAGCAGGCGGCAGACGGCACTGAGAACGCCGGACAGACGGTGGCAGACTTCCCGGGATTGCTCCGCGCCGTGGCCGGGGCAGTGCCGGAAATGCGAGTCAGGTTCACTACCAGCCACCCGAAAGACATGAGCGACGAGACGCTCAGGGTGATTGCCGAGATGCCGAATGTGTGCAAGCACATACACCTGCCTGTACAGAGCGGCAGCGACAGGATACTGAAACTGATGAACAGGAAGTACACCCGCGAGTGGTATCTCGACAGGGTGGCCGCGATCAGGAGAATAATTCCCGACTGCGGGCTGTCTACAGACATATTCGTGGGCTACCACAGCGAGACAGAAGAAGACCACCGGCTGTCGCTGTCACTGATGCGCGAGGTGGGATACGACTCGGCGTTCATGTTCAAATACAGCGAGCGACCCGGCACATACGCATCGAAGCATCTGCCGGACGACGTGCCGGAGGATGTGAAGATAAGCCGCCTCAACGAGATGATAAAATTGCAGACAGAACTGTCGGCCGAGGCAAACCGGCGCGATGAGGGCAAAACGTTCGAAGTGCTTATAGAAGGATACAGCAAACGTTCGCGCGAACAGCTCTGCGGACGCACAGAACAGAATAAGATGGTGGTATTCGACCGTGGCGACTATCATGTGGGACAGACCGTCAAAGTGAAGATAACAGGCAGCACAAGCGCCACACTGATGGGAGAACCGGCAGGCCTGTAAGCGGCTTGCGAAGATGTGGGACAGGGATTGAAGATGGTGGCAAGCATCATCACCCACCGAAAGAAAGGATGTACCACCCCAACAATAAATAAAACAACAAACCGGAAAATGAAAGAATTCATACAGGTGATGCGCCGCTTCGTGCCGCCATACAAGAAATATCTCGTCGCGTCGATCGTGTTCAACATACTGTCTGCCGTGCTGAACATATTCTCGTTCATGACGCTGATACCGATACTGAACATCCTTTTCAAGACAGAAGAGAGCAAACGGGTGACGGAACTGATGCCCGTAGGCTGGGACAATCTGAAAGAAGCGGCGATGAACAACGCCAACTACCACATCACACAGCTGATAGACAGCGTGGGGGCGACCACCACCCTGCTCATCATAGGACTGCTGCTCGCCGTGATGACATTCGCCAAGACCGCCGCCTACTTTTTCAGTTCGGCATCGATAATCCCCATCCGCACGGGCATCGTGCGCGACATTCGCAGCCAACTGTACAAAAAGATAACATCGCTGCCGCTCGGTTTCTTCACCGAAGAACGCAAGGGAGACATCATAGCAAGGATAACGGGCGACGTGGGAGAGATAGAGAACTCGATAATGTCGTCGCTTGACATGCTTTTCAAGAACCCGATACTCATCATAGCGTACTTCTCGATGCTGCTGTTCATCAGTTGGGAACTGACGCTTTTCACCATAGCCATAGTGCCGGCGATGGGCTGGGTGATGGGCATGGTGGGCCGAAAGCTCAAGGCACGGTCGCTCAAAGCGCAGTCGCTGTGGAGCGATACGATGAGCCAGGTGGAGGAAACACTGGGCGGACTACGCATCATCAAGGCCTTCTGTGCCGAGGAGAAGATGAACGCCCGCTTCGCAAACATAAACAACGAGCACCGCAACACCATCATGTGGGTCAACATCCGCCAGCAAATGGCACACCCGATGAGCGAGTTTCTCGGCACGGTGATGATTGTAATCGTGCTCTGGTTCGGCGGAATGCTCGTGCTCAACAACTCAACGCTATCGGGTCCGGTATTCATCTACTACCTCGTGATACTGTACAGCATCATCAATCCGCTCAAAGAGTTCTCCAAAGCGGGATACAACATCCCCAAGGGACTGGCGTCGATGGAGCGCGTCAACAAGATACTGAAAGCCGAGAACAATATTAAAGAACCGGCAAGCCCGAAGCATATAAAGGATTTCACAGGCAAAATAGAATTCCGAAACGTGTCGTTCGCTTACAACGCTGAGGCGGAAAACAACAAAAGCACATCTCCCTCCACACCACACGCACCACACTCCACAAAAGAAAACCCGAACATCCGCTGGGTATTGCGCGACATCAACCTCACGATAGAGAAAGGGAAGACCGTGGCACTGGTAGGCCAGAGCGGCGGCGGCAAGTCGACTCTCGTGGACCTTATACCGAGATATTACGACGTGCAGGAGGGCGAAGTGCTCATAGACGGCATCAACGTGAAAGACATCGGAATACAAGACCTGCGCCAGTTGATAGGCAACGTGAACCAAGAGGCAATATTGTTTAACGACACATTCCGAAACAATATAGGCTTCGGGGTGGAGAACGCCACGCAGGAACAAATCGAAGAGGCGGCGAAGATAGCCAACGCGTACGATTTCATAATGGAATCGGAACACCGGTTCGACACAAACATCGGCGAACGGGGCGGCCGTCTCTCCGGCGGACAACGCCAACGGGTAAGCATCGCACGCGCCATTCTCAAAAACCCGCCGATACTTATCCTCGACGAAGCCACGTCAGCGCTTGACACCGAAAGCGAACGACTCGTACAAGACGCGCTCGAAAGGCTGATGAAGACACGCACCACAGTGGCAATAGCCCACCGGCTGTCCACCATACGGCAGGCCGACGAGATATGCGTGCTGCACGAAGGACGCATAGTGGAGCGCGGAACGCACGACGAACTGATCGCCATCGACGGATATTACAAGAAGCTCAACGACATGCAGAGCAAATAAACATGGAAAAGGCCGCGCTTAAAATTGAAGACACAAGCGCGGCCTTTTATATTGTCAGGCTCCTTGCCTTTCAGCCTTTCATCCACCGGTCCTCTACCTTCAATACTACACCGACAGCCAACGGCATACCATTCCAGAACCATATCGTATTGACACAGGTTGCCGTCAACTTCTCGTCACTGAAAAGATGAAGCCACAACATAAGCAGTATGGCAATCCCTTTGAGCTGCAACGTAGTATTTTTCCGCATCACATTTATTTAAATTGCCACAAAGATAACGAATTTAAGGCGAATAACAACGTGTATCAAGTTTTTATCCGTATCTTTGCACAAGATTAAACGCATCATGGGCAAAGCCATTAAAGTATCATGGCGCTCATCCGATCCTTTATCAAACATGACAAAATATAATACCGACGGAAATCCATAAAACAGCATCGGACAATGAAAGCAACGTATTATATCATCCATACGACAATGTATCTGATATCATTGCTACCGCTCTGGATTCTATACCGCATCTCAGACGGTATCTATCACATCATATACCATATAGCCAAATACCGCCGTCCGCTGGTACGCAAACATCTGAAAGACTCTTTCCCTGAAAAAAGCGAGACTGAGATAATAAAGATTGAAAAAGGATTCTATTCATGGTTCGCCGACTATATAGTGGAGACAATAAAGCTGTTCTCCATGAGTGAGAGACAGATTAGGAAGCGGATGAAGTTCAAAGGAACGGAAGAGCTGGACATCTGCGTGGCAAACGGACAGTCGTGCGGAATATACCTGGGGCATCACTGCAACTGGGAATGGATAACATCATTGCCGCTTTGGACTACCGGAAAGGCGCACTGCGCACAGATATACCACGTGCTGGAAAACAAACAGTTCAACAACCTGTTCCTCCGGTTGCGCCAACGCTTCGGAGCCGAGTGCATACCGATGGCCGAGACACTGCGCCAAATAGCCCGGTACAAACAGGACAACCAACCGATTGTACTCGGATATATATCGGATCAGGTGCCGTTCTGGAACAACATACACCACTGGCTCGACTTCCTGAACCACGATACGCCGGTACTCACAGGTACGGAGAAGCTGATGCGCTCCACAAAACAAGCCGTTTTCTATGCCGACGTGCGCCGAATACGCCGCGGATATTATGAGTGCGAGCTGATACCGATAACCAGACATCCCGAAACGACCGGGCAATGGGAACTCACCGACACATATTTCGCGATGCTTGAAAAATCAATACGCAACGTGCCGGAGTGCTATCTGTGGACACACAACCGCTGGAAACGCACCCGCGAGGAGTTCAACATCCGATATGACACCGCCACCGGAAAGGTCGACTTGGGAAATCTGGATGATATCAAGAAACGAAAAGGCATCAAATAACATACCGACATGATATTCGTAAAAGGATACGGACAGATGTGCAACAACTGGTTGCAGTACGCTCACATCTATGCTTGGGGACTGGAGAACGGAGTAAATACCGTATCCATGAGGTTCTCATACAAGTACAAATATTTCAAACTGTCGGAACTGCCTTATCATAACTTCGCTACATACCTGCTCGCGAAATTCCTTATAAAGACCAAACTGATAAAATGCCTGTGGCTGCAACATCCCAAATACAGTACGGATGAAAACATATTGCGCATGCTCCGCAATACGCCGACAATCGCGGCAGACGGCTGGGCGTTCCGCCATCCGGCCTTATTTGACAAATATCACAATGAGATTAAGCGCCTGTTTGCCTTCCGCCATAAGAAAATCGCCGCCAAAGAGGCATGGATGAAGTCGCTGCCGGAGGCCGACATACGGCTGGGTATACACATACGGCGGGGCGATTACGCAAAGTGGCAAGGCGGATTATACTATTTTGACGACCGCATATACGCCGAAATGATACGCCGGTTCAGTGAATTGCACAACGGAAAGAGCATCCAGGTATTCATAGCCACCAACGATCCGAGAACCGACGTGGAGCTGATTAAGCGCATATCGGGAACCGACTGCATCTATATGAGCGCCGGAAATCCGGGCGAAGACCTGTTCGTTCTCTCCGAATGCCAATACATCATGGGCCCGAAGAGCACGTTCTCGCTCGTGGCCTCGTTCTACAACGACGCCTCGCTGCATTGGATCGAAAGCAAAGACGACAAGATAACGGAAGAGAGTTTCCGCAAATTCGATGATGTTTTCATGGATGTGTAAACACCGCCCAACCGCTTACAACCGTCAGGGCAATGCCCCTGCATATAATGACAAAGCGCAGAAAGACATGATAACGGAACATTATCGGATAAAAGACAACCACTCTCAACCATCGTATGCAAACATTACGGAATATCAATACAAGAATAAAGACATGAAAATAAAATCACCGAAGACAACACTTCTCATCACTACATACAACTGGCCGGAAGCACTGGAACGGACCGTAAGGAGCGCATTCGACCAAACAGTGGCTCCCGATGAGATTGTCATTGCTGACGACGGGTCGACAGACGAGACCAGGCAACTGATCGAACGATTGGGAAACGAAAGCCAGATACCAATAATACACGTGTGGCAGGAAGACAAAGGGTTTCTTCGCACAACCATACTTAATAAAGGCATAGCCAAGGCTTCGGGGGAATATATACTGCAAGTGGACGGCGACGTGATACTAAGCAGACACTTCGTAAGCGACCACCTGGAACTGGCCGAGCCAAACTATTTCGTATGCGGCAGCCGTGTCAAACTGTCACCGGAAATCACACAAAAGGTATTCGCCAACCCCGACTTCCATATCAGCCTGTGGAACATGCCGCCCAGCTTTGCCCTCAACAGCCTGCGCTCACGCCTCTTGCGCCGTTTCATGTCTCTGCGCTACGGCAAGAAGATAGACCACCTGCGCGGATGCAACATGGCATACTGGAAAGCAGACATCATAAAAATCAACGGATACAACGAGAAGCTCACTCAGTGGGGACACGAAGACGGCGAGATGGCCTACCGCCTTCACTTTGCCGGAGTAGGAAAGAAATCACTGAAAATGGGCGGATGCGTGTATCATCTGTACCACAAAGAAGCGTCACGAGACAACGAACAGGCGCATACAGCCGAGCAAAACAGGGTGATAAAAGAGCGGTTGCGCCGGTGCGACGACGGTATAGACAAATATCTGTAAAATCGTCGGAAAGCATTTACCGCGTTTTTGAAAAGTACTGATAACACTTTCTGAAAATATCCGCAATACCAACGGGATGTATCTGCAACACCATGGTAAAGCATTTGTAACGACATTGACAACTATCATACAAGAATGAACAACCTGAAAACCGGCATATTGAAATTCTTCTGCACACTCATCTCAGCGATTGTGCCGGTAAAATCATGGCGGCACAAGGTCAGATATGCGCTCAATCCGCTTAACGACAGACGATGCACGGCATACTTTACGAGAAAATATGCCACCTTGCCATATAACGGTTTCAGCGTAAAAGCACTCTGCCCGCTTCCTGCCGGCACCGAATGCCTGTGGCTATGCTGGCTGCAAGGCGAGCAGCAGATGCCCGAACTGGTGAAAAACTGCGTGCGGTCGGTGGAAAAACACAAGAACAAAGAACAACGGATATTCATCATCACCGAAGAGAACTACGGCCGATACATATCCCTTCCCGATTTCATTATAAAGAAACGAGAACGAGGAGCGATAGGAAACGCACATTTTTCCGACATCCTGCGTGTATATCTGCTCGCCGCATACGGCGGCTATTGGATAGACGCCACATGCCTGATGACCGACGCTTTCCCTGAGGGTATGTCCCGCCTGCCGTTTTTCATGTATCACTCGCAGGGAGAATTCGCATATACAATGATACAAAACTGCTTCATACATGCCAAGAAAAGCAACTATATCATAACCCGGTGGGCACAACTGACGACCGAGTTATGGCACAACGAGGACAGACTGCTGCACTATTTCCAACACCACCTGATGTTCAAGGCCATGATATCGTCCGATGACAGGGCAAGAAAAGAATACGAAGCCATGCCTTACGCCAACGAGAAAGACACACACACGATACAGGAATGGATGAAAGAACGAAAGGCTTTCTCGCCCGAACTGCTTGAAAAGGCTATGGGAAAATCGTTCATACACAAACTGACATACAAGCTGGCTGCTGACAACCACGACGGCACAGAAACCTTCACAGGCTACTTCTCCCGCCCGAAGCTATGCCTGCCACAGGCAAAACAGCACTCACTTACTTTTTCCTCCGCCGCTCCTCGATGAGCTTCGCCACTATCGCAAACTGATATACGGCATCCAACGTCGCGTGTATCAGGCCGGGCATACCGTCGAGAAACCCTCTTTTCAGAATGTAAGACTTGAAGAAACGGAACGCCGGGCGATATACAACCGCAAACAGTCCGTAGTTCTTATGCCTCCGTCGGGGCAGCTCGTGCTCTGAGTAAACATCCGTCTTTCGGATAATGGCGCTCACGGAATCGTTCGCAAGGTGCTCTAACGCCAGCCCGGTGCGCCAGGCCGGTATCTTCACCACCGTGCCGTCTACCCGTGGCGATGTGTGTATCACCGGAGGCCATACGGTCACACGGCGGTCAAAAAAACGCAATACATAGTCGGGATAGCAGCTGTGCATGAACCGCCCCATGAAGTAATTGCGCCGGGGTATGGCTATCCCGGCAGGACACGAACCGCCGGCAAGCATCCCGTAGAGATAGTTCCGCAACTCATCGGGCACCAGCTCATCGGCATCGACCACCAGCACATGATCGTAAGAGGCGCTGTCTATGGCAAACTGGCGGGCCGGCTCCACAATGTCGCAACCGTCTTTGGGAAACGTCACCACCCTGCAACCGCACCCGCGGGCAATCGCCACCGTGTCGTCGGTGCTCTCCATGTCGCAAACCAGTATCTCGTCGAACCCCGTCACCGACCCAATCACACGCTTCAAGTGTGCCGATGCGTTATAGGTGTTTATCACCACAGATATTTTCCTGTCGTTACTTGCTTCTGCCATACCGCCGTTTATAGATTGTTTACAAAAGTAATCGTTTTCCGCCAATACTCCAAATTTCGCGTTCCATTATACTGTTTATCTCTGAAAAACTTCTTACTTTTGCACGCATGAAGACAAGACTCACATATATAATAAGGTTATACGCCGTCATTCTCGCCATGTTTGCAGTGCAGAAGCCTCTGTTCATGTGGCTCGACAAGGCCGAAGACTCGTCATACTCAGCGGCCGACACGCTCGCCGTCGTTGCCCACGGGCTGTTGCTCGACATCCCCGTGACAGGCTATCTCATAGTATTGCCGCTGCTAATTACCGTTGTTTCAGTATGGACAGGCCGTCCGCTGCCGCTGCGCCGCCTCGCGTCGTTCTACTATCTGCCCGTGGCCGTGCTCTCGGCACTCGCCTTCGTGGCCGACACCTCGCTCTATCCGTTCTGGAAGTTCAAGCTCGACGCCACCATTTTCTATTATATCGACTCGCCGAAAGATGCCTTTGCCAGCGTGTCCGTGTGGTACCTTCTGGTCCGCCTTGTTCTTATTGCCGCATGCACGGCCGTCATATTCTTCTGCCTGCGCAAGGCCACGCCTCGCATGATGCCGCCGATGACCGGAGTCACGGCAGCCCGCCGATGTACCGCCACCCTCTCTTTCATACTGCTCATGATACCGCTCGGCATTTCTATCCGCGGCGGACTGGGCGAGTCGACGGCCAACATAGGCAAGGTTTATTTCAGCGAAGACGAGTATCTGAACCACTCTGCCGTCAATCCGATGTTCAGTATGCTCTACTCTCTGGGCAAGGCCGAGAATTATGCCGACGAGTTCGAATATTTCGACGAGCCGCGGCGGGCAAGTCTTTTCCGCGGCCTCTACCCGCAGACACCCGCAGACACTGCCTCGCTGCTCAACACACGACGGCCGGACGTGCTGCTGATACTGATGGAAAGTTTCGGCGGGCAGATTGTAGAGGCAGTCGGCGGACGAGCCGACATCGCTCCCAACTACAACCGGCTGGCCGCCGAGGGCGTGATATTCACCCGCTGCTACTCAAACAGCTTCCGCACAGACCGCGGCATGGTGTCGGCACTGAGCGGCTATCCGGCGTTCCCCACCCTCTCGGTGATGAAACTGCCGATAAAGAGCCGCACGCTGCCCTGCATAGCCAACAGCCTCAACGCCGAGGGATACAGAAGCACGTTTCTGTACGGCGGCGACATAAATTTCACAAACATGCAGAGCTATCTGCGCACGGGCGGTTACGGCACGATTATCAGCGACAGCGACTTCCCTGCCGACAAGAAGAAAGACAACCCGTGGGGAGCCGACGACGGAGTGACGTTCGACAGTCTGTTCAGCATCATCGGCGCGCAGAAGCACCACCCGTGGCACATCGGTTTCCTCACGCTGAGCAGTCACGAGCCGTTCGAAGTACCTTACAACAGGCTCAAAGAGCAGATACCAAACGCTTTCGCATATACGGACGAGTGTCTCGGACGGTTCGTGGAGCGCATGCGCAAGACTCCGCTGTGGGACAACCTGCTCATCATCTGCATACCCGACCACGGTTTCCAATATCCAGCTAACATCACCCACGAGCAACACCACCGCAACACCATGCTGTGGATAGGCGGGGCCGTGAAAGCGCATAAGACGGTAAGCACCGTCATGAACCAGAGCGACATGGCGGCCACACTGCTCTCACAGTTGGGCATCGGCCACGAAGACTATACGTTCAGCCGCGACGTGCTCAGCCCGGCATACCGCTACCCGTTCGCGTTCTTCACTTTCAAGGAAGGTTTCGGCTTTGCCGACAGTACGGGACACACCGTATACGACATCATCGGAAACAGGATATCGGAATACCGACCGGCAACGACATCCGGCGACAAAACGGCCGCCGACAGAAGAGCCGAACTTGGAAAAGCCGTTATGCAAAGCATATATGACGACTTGGGAAACAGATAATTTGTTTAAAGGTAAAAAGGTAGAAAGGTAAAAAGTAAGAGTCACCATGTATAAAAAACTGCACCCCAAAAGTTAGACAAATAACTTTTGGGGTGCAGTTAAAAACTTTCGGAGGTGTGCGGTTTAGCTTAAACGCAGTTTTTAAACCTTATTTACTCTTCTACCTTTTTACCTTTCTACCTTTAAACGGTTTTCCACCATTCTGGTCATATACTGTTGTATGATTGCTTTCACCTCACGCTCCATCTGCCCCTGTTCGGCCACATGCCCTACAAGGTTTTCCTTGAGCAGCGAGTCGGTGCGATAGCGGTATACGGCCTTCGTATTCCTGCCGTCGAACTGCAACAGATAGTCTCCCTTCACATACTGGTATATACCGTTGAGATAGTTCACCGCCCACGTGTCGGCGGCCGGTGTGGCAAGCAGGTCGCAACCGAAAGCCACGTAAGGCCGGTCGTAGCCCAGATAGCCGAGCACCGTTGGCATGATGTCTGTCTGCTGGGCTATGCCGTCACGCATGCCCGGAGTTATGCCGCCGCCCGGGTCGAAGAATATCACAGGCGAGCAAAAACCGCCGAGGTCTGTCTGGTAATAGGCGTGGTCGCTCAGGTTCGTGTGGTCTGACGTGATGACAAAGAGCGTGTTCTCGTACCACGGCTGGCGGCGGGCCGTCTCGAAAAAACGGCGCAGGGCGTTGTCGGTATACCGTATGCACTTGTGAATCACGATGCCCTCTTCCGGATATACATCCTTATACTCTTCGGGCACGGCATAGGGGTGATGCGAGGAGGCGGTGAAGACGGCCGACACAAACGGCTGTCTGAACTCCGACATCTTCAACGCATAGAATTGCAGGAACGGCTCGTCCCATATAGCCCACGTGCCGTCGAAGTCGTCGTCGCCGCGGAAGCGCTTGTCCTCGTTAAACTCTGTGCGCCCGAAATAGTCGGTAAATCCCGTTGTGCGGGCAAAGGCCTGGAAGCCCATCGACCCATTCTCGGCCCCGTGGAAGAAAGCCGAGTAATAACCCTTGTTCTTCAATTCGCCCGCTATTCCGCTCACATCGTTCATTGATGATGGAGTGAGGAAAAACGGTTCGACGAACATCGGTATGCCGGATAGTATGCTCGGCATGCCGTCTATGCTCTTGCGTCCGTTGCAATATGAGTACATCCACGTGGCACTGTGCCGCATGAGCGAGTCGGTGAACGGGGTGTAGCCTTTGTACTTGCCGTCATCGAGCCACTTGTTGAACCCGCCTATATACTCCCGTCCGAAACTCTCCACTATGAGCACCACCACGTTTTTCTTTCTCTCCGCGGCGTCCGCACGCGGCGTGTGCACCGGCGAGTATATCCGTTCAAGCTCCTGCGGACTATAATAATCGGGCACGATGAATATCTGTTTGTTGAACGTCCGTATCAGAGAGAAAGGAGTGTTGAGCACCAGGGCTGCTTCCAGCGGCCTGTCGACATACTGATTTGCGTTGCTGATGGTTATCGGCCGCACGGCGGTTGTGGCTCCGCCGCGCATCCCGCATACGCAGAGCGGCACGAAAAGTACGAGAAACAGTGTGTTCACGCCATAGTATGCCGCCATTTTCCGCCATCTGACAGGACGGCGCAACCCCTCGGGCACTCCCTTTTCCGGACTTACGTAAAGCCGCCACAGCCCGTAAACGACCAGCACCGCGAGCAGCACGAGATACCAGTGGCGCATGAACTCCACCGCCACGACCTTGCCCATGTTGCCCTCGTTGCCGAACTCGGAAAACACGGTTACCGTCGTCCGCCGGCCGGTATACTTGAAATACACGGCGTCGGCAAGGTTAATGGCCACGCACAGGCCGTTGAAAACGATGAACACGAGGCGCGCCGCACGCTGCCAGACAGCCGTCTCTTTCCAGTGGAGCGGCAATATCATCATCACGATATACAGAGCGTTTGTATACAGGATGGCCGACGTGTCGAACATCCACCCGCCGCGCAATATCTCGGCCATGGCACCCCATGTCAGGTTGGGAGCGAACGTGCTCCAATTCTCCAACAAATAGGCTATACGGCATATCCCGTATGCCACGTATACGAGTGCGAGATTGAGCATCATGCTCAACGGCGCGCGCAGAATGCCGCCGCTGTTTACAATCGGTTTCATATTCATTGTCTTTTATCGGGTTGCATGTCTCCTTTTGGCAAGTTGCCGGCCACGGGCATCCCGGCATAGTCGCGCGTCATCATCTCATACACGAGTTTCAGCCATATCAGCACGCAAGGCAACGCTTTGAGGGCATATGGCTGCACGTATGTCTTGCGGATGAAAGCCGGGAACAGGTCGGACGGCGACATACTGGTGAGTATGAAGGCGAAAACCATCAGCGCGATGTCCGCCCGGCCGCGCTTCCACGGAGCCGACACATACCATATCGCCGCTCCAAGCAACGCTATGATGTATGAGCTCGACTCGCTGCCGGTGCTGAACAGCACCACAAACAGCAGCACGGAAGCAAGTAAGGCATGGCGGAAAGCGAGGTTTCGGTATTGCCCTATGCGCAAATAAGGAAGTGCGAAAGCGGCCAGTGCGGGCACGATAAGCCACAGGTCGGAATACGACAGGCATCCGGTCAGCTTGCGCACAAGGCCGAGCAACGATATGTTCTGCCCGCCGCTAAGCAGGTTTTCAGAGTTCTTCTCGCCAAGACAGAGCGCCCATTCACGGTATTGCTCCACTATATACTCCGGACTGCTGATGGCCATCGGCAGCACAAAGAGCAGCGCCGACCACCCGACAAACGACAGGATGAAGCGCGATTTGTCGCGGGAGAAAAAGAAAAACGCCAGTCCCACTATCCCGTAGAGCTTGACAAACGTGCCAAGCAGGATGAGAAACGCGGCCGTGGCATCGCGCCCCCGCTGTATGCAGCAGAACGAGCCGATGATGATTGCGGCGATGGCTATGTTGAACTGGCTCATGAACAGGGCCGTGAGCAACTCGTGGGCGCAGAACCAGTAGATGAATACCAGCTTGCCCCATGGCAGCGACAGCCGTCCGACCGCATAGTAAAGGAGAACAGACATGACCGTAAGCCAGAGTATGAGGCCCGCCGGATGCGGAAGAACGGCAAACGGAGCTATCACCATACTGAACAGCGGCCCGTAATGATTGAGGTCGAAATACTCCGCCGGATACGGCTCATATAGCGGCGTCCCGTTCCATGTATGCACGAAAACACCCTTGAATATCAGAAAGTTATTGCACTTGTTTATCTTCAACAAGCCCGATATGACAGGCAGAAGAAGCCACAGCCCGCAAAGGACGCGCGGGTCGCTGAAAAACGGTTTGCCGAAAAAACGCCTCACCGACGCCGGCAGATTACTCATCACCATCGTTTTGTTATCACATAAATTCTTAAGTACGTGCAAAATTAGCGAAAACGGAATGAACGGCCAAATATATCGGGTTATTTCGCCTTTACGCCCATTTTTTTGAACATCGGGATACCGCATGTCGTTTTTTTTACTTAGATTTGCCGAAAAATAAAACGCTTACTGAGAATGAGAATAGGATTTGACGCCAAGCGGGCGGCACAGAACCGCACCGGATTAGGAAATTACAGCAGGTTCGTGCTCAGACTGTTATCGCAATATGAGCCTGAAAACGAATATCACCTGTATATCCCCGACGAGAGGCGCACACCCTACCTGAACGAGATCCCGACACTCACGGCACTCAGACTGCACTTCCCCGCGACCGGTATATGGCGCAGGCTGCGCTCCGCATGGCGGGTGCTGGGCGTGACAAAGGATGTTCGTCGCCACGGCATCGGCATTTTCCACGGGCTGAGCAACGAGCTGCCGCTGAACATCAGACGTGCCGGTTGTAAGAGCATAGTGACTATCCACGACCTGATTTTCATCAGTCACCCGCAGTATTACCACCCCATCGACCGATGGATATACGGCTATAAGTTCAAGAGGGCGTGCCGGATGGCGGACAGGATCATAGCCGTCAGCGAATACACGAAAAGGGAAATCATCCGTAACTACGGCACACCGGCCGAGAAGATAGACGTGGTATATCAGGGTTGCGACCCTGTTTTCTCGAAAGAGATAGCCCGTGAGACCCTGTCGGAAGTGAAAGAGCGATACCGGCTGCCCGACAGATTTATCCTTTACGTAGGCAGCATAGAGGAACGCAAGAACCTGATGGTCGTGGCACGGGCGCTCGCCGCGATGAGAAACGACGGCAACCGGGACGCTGAGAGCATCAGGGTGGTTGCCGTCGGACGTCACACGCCATACGAGGACAAGATCAAGGAGTTTCTCGCCGGCAACGGACTGGCTGACTCTTTCACGTTCCACAACAACGTGCCGTATGCCGACCTGCCCGCATTCTACAGGCTGTCGGACGCGTTCGTCTACCCGTCGCGCATCGAGGGTTTCGGAATACCGCTGCTCGAAGCCGCAAGCGCAGGCATTCCGGCAATCGGTTGCACCGGCTCGTGCCTCGAAGAGGCCGGCGGCAAAGGCGCCATATACACCGACCCTGACGACGAGAGGCAAATGGCCGATGCCCTGTCACTCCTGTGGAACGACACCGGCCTGCGCCGTCGAATGGCCGACGAGGGCAGAATACACGCCGAACGATTCACCGACGACAAGCTGCTTGCCGACCTTATGAAGGCATACGGCAAGCTATCGGCCGGCTGTTGAAAACATACACGGCCGGTCCGTTATCTGCCGGAAAGATAAATCAAGCTACATATCACCATGAAAATAACAGCGGCACACAAGGAATATCCCCGGTGTGCCGCTGTCTGCATATATAGGTAGTTCAGTAGTTTATCTATTACCAATCAGTTAAAGCCCGGCAGTACAATGGTGTCTGAACATATTCAAAAACTCTATCCGCAATAACGAAAATCTATCGGGCAATAACGATTGCACCGCCAAACAACCCCCTGTCTCCGTTCAAACATCCCGAAAACACTTACTCAAACCATCCCACCAGCGTGCTCTTATAGCTTTCGATGGCAGCTTTCAGAGCTTTCACCACGCCATAATCGGTGTCGGCAGTGGCGTTGTCGAACGTCCACTTGAAGTCGCCTTTGTTCATTCTTCCGGCCCCGTAGTAACCGGTCACCGCGGCAGGAACGTCGGTGGCCGGCAGAGGAGTGTATTCGTATATCAGCTTGCTGTCGGTGTCGAAGTTGTCGTATGTCGTTCCGCCGGCAACGGTCTTGAACGAAGCGGGCACCTGCTCGTCACGTGTATCTGCCTCATAACAGTCGAAATTGGCGGCACTCGCCTTGTGTGTGACCGGCGTATAGTTGGCACCGGTTCCCTTTTCGGCATACACATTGCCGAAACTCTTTATCATTCCGCCGTTCTCGCCACTGAAAGTGCCGTCTCCTTTGGCATCCGTTCCCTGCTTGGAGATGAGCATCGGGTTCTTGGTATGGCGGAAATAGTTGCTCTCCACGAAGACGCTCGACCCCATCATGGCTCCCACGCCATACTTGGAGCAGCCGTCATAGTAGTTGTTCCACACGTGAACGGTCATCGTGCGGACACGCGGATGGCGCGAGTCGCTATGGTCGAACCAGTTGTGATGATAGTCGATATAGTTCGGTCCGCTCTCGCCCGTCATTCCGCAGAGCGACGACTTGCCGCTGTCGAACATGTGGTTGTATGATATCGTGACATACTGCGAGTTGCCTTTTACGTCTATCGTTCCGTCGCCCTTGGCCTGGTCGCTGTCTCCTCCTGTCTTTCCGTAGAAGAGGTCGAGGTGGTGGATCCAGCAGTATTTGTTGTTCGTGTCTATCGACACGCAGTCGTCCATGCAGAGCATTATGGCGAAGTTGCGCAGCTCCACGCTCACGGCGTTGCGCAGCAGGAATCCGAATCCCCACACGGTGGCATCGTCGCCCACGCCCTCTACGGTGATGTTCATCGGTATGGTGTTGTTCCGGCCCTTTATTTGCAGTCCCTCCGACTTGCTTCCGAAAGCATCCATGTCGGTATCTTTGATTTGTCCTATGAAGCGGACTGCGAGCGGGCGTGTCTCAAGTCCTTTCTGATATGCGTTGATTATGGCCTGCAACCCGGTGAAAGTCTCTTTCTTCTCGTTGCTGCCTGTGATTACGTCGAGCCGCACGGTCTTTGCCGTCTGCGCCGTGACATATATCACACGGGCATCTGTTTTCAGTGTGCCATCGTCGTTATATGCTCCCACTCCCGTGTTATTGAAGTGCGCGAAGCCCGAGCGGTCGTATGCGTTCACGGTGATGTTGGCTGCCACGCTGGCCTTGGTTGCGTCTTCGCTGCCGCCCGCCACCGGCACCACCTTCACGGCATATCCCGTTCCAGCGGTCAGTCCCGGCACGTCGGCACGTCCGTATGTGCCGTAGTTTCTCACCAGTTCGGTGTCTATTTTCGTGTAGTCGGCATGCTTGCCGCCCTTGACGTACACGTTATACGCCGTGGCACCGTCGTATATGTCCCACCTGACATACAGCGACTCGTTCCAGCCCCGTGCCTCGGTTATCTTCACGCCGCCGTTCTGAATGTCTCCGCTCTGGCCCTGATCCGCGGCTTTCGAGAATGCTATGTCGCTCACGCTCTTGGTGTACACGTCGGTCCATTCGGCCGCTTTGGGCGTCACGGTGACGGTGCCGGCCTGCCTGTCGATGTCTATCGAGCCTATATTCTCCGTGTCGTAGTATTTTATCACGTTTCCCGCCGTGGTCAGCCGTGCCTGGTTTTTCGCCGTGTTTAGCGTCACGGAGTGGTCGCCGGGTGTTGTCGTCCCGCCTTGTCCTCCGCCCTGTCCGTCGGTCACGGCGATGCTGTAAACATACATCCCGCCGGTGTTTTCCAGTGTCACGTCACCATCTTCCGTCACCGTGCCCACGTTTGTCTGGTCGTCAATTGTCGTCGTCCCGAAATATCCCGACACGGGCGTAAGGTTGGTCGCGTTTATCCCTCGTGCCGCCGTCTTGCTCGATGTCTTGCAGTTCATGGTAAGCGTCATTCCTTTCCTGAGACCGGATATGGTGATTTTCATCACCTTGTTCATAGCCATGCGCTTTCCCTTGATGTCCACCCGCACAGCGTCGGCGACATCGGCCGTGACAGCCAGCCCTTTCGTAAATTCAAGTTCGGCACCGTTGGCTCTCAACGGCTCCGCGGCGTATGTCGTCCTGTTCTTGTACCTGTCGTTGCTGCTACTCAACTCGTGCTCCCAACCGGCGGCATCGGCAGCCAGATTGGCCTTGTCGGCACCGCTCACATACGAGAAATCCCATGTCTGCGCCACCGCCATATATGGCATGAGCATCATCAACAGCATGGCCGCACCGTATATAATAGTAGTATGTATATGTCTTTTCATGATTGCGGGTTATTTGATTATCATTTTCTTTCCATTCACGATATATACGCCTTTTGGCAACCCCTCGGGCGAGTCTCCGGCATACTGTCCGCCGATGGTATATATCCTGCGGGCGGTACTGCCCGATGCGGCATCCACATCGCTGATCGACGTGTCTTCGGCATCGTAAGATAAGGTTATGTTCACCTGGGACATGTCTGCGGCCATCGTCCTGCCGTCGTCAAAGAGCAGCGCGGCGTTGTCGCCATCAAATGTAATACGTGTCACAAACCCTTCTACGGCAGAGCCGCCCACGGTGACTGTCCCGCCGGTATCGGCCTGTCCCGCAAGGGCAAGCATGGCGAGACATGATGAAAGCATGTAATTCTTTTTCATACAGGTTAATGTTAAATAGATTGTCAAAAAACAGTTTACCTGACAAATATACGTCATTTAAATTGATATATTTACATAATATAATAAGTTTCTGCACGCAAACGATTACGCCTCGCCAATATTCTTTCACAAACAACAGTTATACGCCATATCGCTTACACAACGTTGCCATGCGGCCTGATCAGACATGTACCAACAGGGAGCATCCCGTCCTTTCAGGAATAATATTTACAAAACGCTATCCATATTTCGCCCGTTTCAAAATTAAAAGCCAAAGGCCGGAAATAGGCGAATTATGAGCCGCCTTCCGCAAGTATCTGTGCATCAGCTTGATACGCCTACCACACCTACTTCCCCTACCAAACCTACCCCACCTACCCTCACTATTTTTTCCATTCAGCGTCCCGTTGCCTCGCATTCAGACGCTAAACGCAAGCCAACGGGACACCGAACGCGACGCGATTGGCAACCCAACGCGATCCAACGGGCATCCCGTTGCGGAAAAAACGCCGCTTTTCGTCTATGGCGAAAAGCGGCATATCGCATTGCATATAGCGGTGCGTATTGTATTCGTTCTCTGTTTCAACAGAAAACAAAGTGTTAAATACGTGACTTTATCATTACATTTTCCTACCATGCCACCATGAACACGCACATTGGCACGGTAGGCACTGGCATAAAAAATCATAGATTCAGGAAAAGGATCCATATCATTTATAGGGCTCGCTATGTGTTTTCTATAATCCCAAACACGCCGTATTGCGGATTATTCGGAAATATTTGAAAAAAAACATGCCGCCATTAAATATATTTTCGTTTCTTTGCGTCTGTAAGAATAGAAGCGCCTTAAAAAAACAACGAACACCGAAAACAGATGAGCACCGACAGCGAACAGCACATGAAAAGGTTCGAGAGCCTCATTGCCGAACGGCAAGACTGGCTGTTCCGATTTGCATATATGCGCGTCGGGCGGCGTGAAGACGCCGAAGACATAGTGCAGGAGGTGTTCATGTCGATATTCTGCAAGATGAAGAAAGACAAGGACATCAAAGACATCGACCGTTATATGATAAGGAGCGTAAGCAACGCCTGCACCGACTATCACCGGCGGCGGAAGCAGAACCACATACAGATAGACGACATGCGGGACATCCCCGTGACCGAGACCGACCGGCAGATACACGATGAGTTCACGAGAATTAACCGCCTGCTCGACTCCCTTCCGCCCGAACAGGCGGAGACCGTGAGGCTGAAATGCTACGACAACCTTACCTTCCGGCAGATAGCCGAACTCACGGAAGTACCCGAAGCGACCGTAAAGTCGCGCTACCGATACGCAATCACGCATATACAACAACGATTAAGAAAGGAGCACAACAATGAAGGATAACCGCTATGACTTTAAGGACGTGGAGCAATTGCTCGGTCCGCGGTGCGATTTTCACGCATCGGAAGACCTCAAAGAGAAGATTACAGACAGGGCAAGGCGCATGGCCAAGCCCCGGCGGGCACGCCTCATGCCGTGGATTGCCGCAGCCTGCGCGGCCGGAATACTCGTGATATTCCTCACGCCGCCCAAGAACGGCGACACCGCCACGGCCCGGAAAGCACCGGTGACAGACACCGTAAGCGCGCAACCGCCACGGCAGCCGGCACCGACGGCAGACATACGGAAAGAAAACAACCTGACGGCCACGGCCTCACCGGCCGTAAAGAAAAAGCCGGCGCCGAAGCGCTCGGAAACCCGAACGCCACACACCAGCAGCGACAGCAGACAGGCCGAGGCACCCGCCAAGGCCGCAAGACGGAATATCACCGGGCCGATGCCTGCGGCAATAAGCATAGACGGAGCCTCACCGGACAGGATAATATCCGAGGCTGACCTGCCAATCACCAACCGGGAGAACTTCGAGTACACGGCCGAGGAAATAGAACAGATAAGGCGGCTGTCAGCGAAAGCCTGTCTGGCAAGGATGAGACTGGAAGTGGAAATAGCGAAGTACAACATGGAACAAATGGCAAACATATAACGGGAGCCTGTAATTTAATTAAAAAACAACTAAAACAATATTGATATGAAAAAGACAATCATCATGCTGCTCATCGCTTGCGGCATAAGCATGGCGGCAAGTTCGGCGGAGATTAACGCGCCGGCAAAAGTGCCCGAGAACCTGAAAAAGGCCCTTAACGACCTTTGCACGAAAGGCGGCAACGAGAAAGCCATGTCCGTAAAGAAAGACGTCGACCCGAATACCGGCTTGCTGAAAGAGATGTATAAGGGAACAAGCATCACGGTAAAAGCCGGCGACAAGCTGCTGCAAAAAGTCATAGAGGCATTCGAGAAAGACAAGGACTGCGGCTACCAGTATATCCACATAGCCCCGGGCGACAAGCCGAATGAAGTGATCAGCATGGGCAGCGGGCAGCTGGTATTGCGCGAGAAACCGGGAGACGAACTGTGGATGCTCAACACCAAAAATCCCGACAACCCGTCGCTGCGTGACTGCTATGCGCTCGTGCTCGACAACGGGAAAGACGTAAGGAAAGGAAAGATATTCATAATCACCTCTGCCCGCCCCGACATTGAAAATGATAAAGAAATCAAATACAACGGCTACATAACCTATCCGGGGATAACTCCCGCGGCCGGCGTAACGAAGAGAAGCGGCAAGTTTGTCATCGAGGGCACCGTAGACGAAGCCATTGCCGACTCGTGCTACAATATTTACATTGCCGACGACGATGACGTTATAGCCGACAACGACATTGTCGCGTGTGTACCGGTGGTGAACAAGAAGTTCCGTTTCGAGACAGAACTCGACAATATCAAATCCGGCCGCATACGCGCCATATTCCCGGGCAACGAGCTTTGCACGGCATGGATAGACATATACTTCATTCCCGACTTTACGGTCTACATGACGGTACATAACGGTCACTATAACATACAAAACCAAGGGGAATACTCCCGCATAGTGAACGAATACATTAACAGGCGCAACAACATCGGCGGCATCGTCCCGGTAGTGAAAGACAAAGAGTCGGATGAAGAAAAAATGAACAAGATGAGAGCATCGATAATACTTTACAGAAATATGATTTCCGACATAAAAGTTCAGATTAGGGACATCCGCAACAGCATGCCAGCCGACCACGACAACAAAAAGACAGCACAGAAACGCATCGACCGGCTGCACCAACAGATGGAAGACATAATGAAAAAGATGCAGTCGCTAATAGACAAGTTTGCCGAAAGCATCGACGAATAGAAAAAAGACATGGCAAACGCCGTATGGCAGACGCGGGACAACCGACGTAAAACAGATTAAACGGACGAGAGGTAAAAGGTGGTCGGGGCACCACTTTTTACCTCTCGTCCGTTTAATAACATTTGCATTTTTCCCAATTTCACATCCGCCATTTCACATTTACGCATCCGACATGATCAAAACTCCGATTATTTTCAGTAATTTTGCAGCGTAACCAAATAGAACACGGCAATGATATTACTCAGTTTTGACACCGAAGAGTTTGACGTTCCTCGCGAACATGGGGTGGACTTCACGCTCGAAGAGGGCATGAAAGTATCCGTGGAGGGTACGCGCCGCATACTCGACTGCCTGAAAGAAAACGGAGTTAAAGCGACGTTCTTCTGCACGTCCAACTTCGCCGAGAACGCCCCCGAGACCATGCGGCGCATCATCGAAGAGGGACACGAGGTGGCATGCCACGGTTGCGACCACTGGAAACCGGCGGCCACAGACGTGGAACGCTCCAAGAGGATACTCGAAAAAATCACCGGACGGACGATGAACGGCTACCGGCAGCCGAGAATGTTCCCAGTGAGCGACAGCGAACTGACCCGCATGGGGTATAAATACAACTCGTCGTTAAATCCCGCTTTCATTCCCGGCAGATACATGCACCTCTCCGCCCCGCGCACGTATTTCATGCGCGACGGCGTGATGCAGATACCGGCCTCGGTCACACCGTGGCTCCGCTTCCCGCTCTTCTGGCTCTCGCTGCACAACCTGCCCGAGCGGTTATACCACTCGCTCACGCGCCGTGTGCTGCGCCACGACGGGTATTTCGTGACCTACTTCCACCCGTGGGAGTTCTACGACCTTAAAGAACACCCCGAGTTCCGCATGCCGTTCATCATCCGCAACAACAGCGGGCGCCGCATGACGGAACGTCTCGACAGGCTCGTCAAGATGCTAAAAGCAGACGGACGGCAATTCATCACATACACCGAGTTCGTGAATTTAAAAACAAACCGATCATGACCAAACTGGCAATAGTGTCTCCCTGCTATAACGAGGAGGAAGTGCTCGAAAGCTCTGCCCGCCGGCTGACGGACCTGTTGGACAGCCTCACGGCATCGGGAGAAATCGGCGTAGACAGCTTCGTGCTCTTCGTGAACGACGGAAGCCGTGACCGCACATGGCAAATCATCGAGCGGCTGCACGCCGCCGACAACAGGATAAAAGGCCTCAACCTCGCCCGCAACGTGGGCCACCAGAACGCGCTTATGGCCGGATTGATGTCGGCTCGGTGCAGAGCCGACATTGTTGTCAGCGTCGACGCTGACCTGCAAGACGATCTCGACGCCATTCCCCGCATGATAAAGCTCTTCAAGGAGGGCAACGACATAGTCTACGGAGTAAAGGTGAAGCGTGACGCCGACCCGCTGATGAAACGCCTCTCGGCAGTGACGTTCTACAAACTGCAAAGCGGCATGGGCGTGGAATGTATATACAACCATGCCGACTTCAGGCTTATGAGCCGCCGGGCGCTCGACATGCTGGCCGGATACGGCGAACGAAATGTTTACCTGCGCGGCCTCATCCCGCTGATAGGACTGCAATCGGCAACGGTAGACGACGTGATAAGCGAGCGTGAGGCCGGCTCGTCGAAATACACACTGGGCAAGATGCTCGGCCTGGCGCTCGACGGAATAACGTCGTTCTCGGTAAAACCGATATACGGCATAGTGTGGCTCGGCGTGGTATTCATAATCATCAGCATGCTGATAGGCATCTATGTGCTGCACGCACTCATCGCCGGCACGGCCGTGCCAGGATGGTCATCGCTGATACTTAGTATATGGTTTGTAGGAGGAATGGTACTCATCTCAATAGGTGTCATAGGCGTTTACATAGGAAAAATATACAAAGAGGTAAAGAACAGGCCGCTATATAACATCAAGGAGACACTCGACTGAGAACCGGGAACAGGCATATCGGTAACAGACAACAAAACCGGCGGAAGATGAAAGAAAACGCGAAAGGGAAAATCAGGACCGAGTTCTGGCGGATATTCCGCTTCGGGGTGACGGGCACCGTGTCGTCGCTCATTCACTATGTGATATACTGCGTGGCGCTGTCGATACTCAACCCCACGCTGTCATACACCGCCGGCTATCTCGTCGGATTGGTATGCAACTACGGCATGACCACGTTTTTCACGTTCAGGCAACAGCCGTCGAAGAAAAACGCAGCTGGATTCGCGGCGAGCCACGCGCTCAACTATCTGCTCGAAATAGCGTTGCTTCACGCATTCTTCATACTCGGAGCGGGCGAACTGATGGCTCCCGTGTTGGTGATGATAGTGGTGGTGCCTATAAATTTCCTCATCCTCCACTTCGTCTACCTGCACAAGCGCAAGGCCTGAAGCGAGAGTATCAGCTCCCGTATAGTGGCAACGGCAGTCTCGCCGGCGGCATGAGCCACGACAAAACAATCGTCTCTTACTTCTATACGAACATCGGCAGGCTGACATCCGGCAACGCCGATGCCGTTTCTTTTCAACGCCTTCACCGCCATCTTGCGGCGCACGGTGTAGGCACCGAGAACGGTCACGCATGTGGCTATCGGCGTGTCGGCACGAAACAACCCCGTATCGGTATCGAAAGAGATGCCCCGCCCGGCAAAGAACTCCGACAGGCTGCCGTCTATCGACAGGTCTTCGGGAGTGCCGCTTACAATGCCCCGGCCACGCTCCATGAGCCATACGGTGTCCGATATCTGAAGAGCCAGTTCGAGATCGTGTGTCGACATGAATATCGTCTTGCCCGTCTCGCGGCTCACACGGTGCAGCAACCGCATGGTGTCCACCTTGCTCGGAAAGTCGAGAAAGGCCGTAGGCTCGTCAAGGATGATTATCGGTGTCTGCTGGGCTATGGCCTTGGCTATCATCGTCTTCTGCCGCTCGCCGTCGCTGAGGGTGTCTGTCATGCGGCCGGAAAGTTCCTCTATGCCCGTCATGGCTATCGCACGGTCAACGATTTCGAGATCGCCGGTACTGTATGTACCCCAAAATCCTGTATAGGGCGAACGACCCAAAGCCACCAACTCGCGCACCGTCATATTGCTTATATCGGGTTTCTCTGTGAGAACCACGCCGATATGGCGCGCCAGTTCCATGTCCTTAAATCCGGTGATGTCTCTCCCGTCAACAATCACCGTGCCGCCGAGCTTCGGCAAAAAGGCCGACAGCGTGCGCAGCAGCGTGCTCTTGCCCACGCCGTTGGCACCGAGCAGGCATGTCAACTCACCGGCACGTATCTCTCCGTTGAGGTCTTTCGCCACTGTTTTCGATGTCGCTCCCGTGCGGTATCCTATGGTGAGGTCTTTGAGAGTAATGGTCATTGATGCTTTATTATGATTCCGATCGGTTCTTTCAAGATATAAAAAAAACAAACAAACTTGTTTTTCGCCATCTCATTCGGACTATATTATGCTCTGCAAAGTTAGTGATAAATATCTATTACCAAATGCTGCCGACCGATATTTTTTTCCTATTTTGCCATTTCCCGGCCATTGCAAGACTCAGGCCACGCACAGGCACGCATCAATGAGGCGAAAACGGCATTCCCGCCGAGCAGCGCCGGATTGCCCGTGATTATCATCTGACGGCGGGCACGGGTGACGGCCACGTTCAGTTTACGGTCTATCACACGGCCGTTCTCGATGAAAGTGTTGGCAGTGAGGAATGCCAGCTGGCTGCGGCGATGCACGGTGAACGAATATATTATCACATCGCGCTGACTGCCCTGAAATCTCTCCACCGTATCAATGGATATCCGGTCAAGGGCCGATATGCCGAGAGCGGCCAGCCTACGGCGTATCATGGCTATCTGATTGCGGTAAGGCACAATGACTCCTATCGTCTTATCAGGGTCGAAGCGCTCTCCGTAAAAGCGATATATGCGACGCACGATGTCGGCCGCCATGTCGGCCTCGGCCACATTCACCTTGTCGGAAAGCCGGCCGGCGTTGTCATCCTCAACAGGGATGAATATCATTCTACGTACTTTCAAAAGTCC
Source organism: Prevotella sp. PTAC (assembly GCF_013166535.1). Taxonomy (NCBI): domain Bacteria; kingdom Pseudomonadati; phylum Bacteroidota; class Bacteroidia; order Bacteroidales; family Prevotellaceae; genus Prevotella; species Prevotella sp. PTAC. The sequence continues at coordinate 188,249 of NZ_JABKKK010000003.1, read as the reverse complement.
GTCCATGGCATCCTCTGCCGGAAGGTCATAACCGAGCGAGGCCTCAAGCTGGTGAGAAAGGGGCACAGGCCGCAGGTTCTCCCCGGTGTAGAACATGGTTTCGGCAAACCGCGCCACATCAGGGTGCATACGACCCTGCCTGTCCAAAAGTCCGACAAAACACTTACGGCCGCCGCGCCGCTCTATGTTCATCAATCGCTCGAACAACGAGTTTCGGCAGTCGGTCAGCCCGATGCCATGAAGCAGAGGGTCGTCTACCCGCGAATCAGTTTCACTTTGCTGAACCACGGCAGGTAACTGCTTATGGTCTCCCACAAGAATAAAGCGGTCTATGCAGCAACGTCCCGCTCCGTCGTGCGCCGACAATATGCCTATAAGCGCCGGTTCGAGTATCTGCGACGCCTCGTCGACAATGGCAAGGGAGAAGTGTTTCAGGCCAAACACGGACGGACGCGACTGCAACATTGACGTGGTACCGACAATGACAGCAACCGAACGCACGGCATCGCGCATATTCTCCACGGTGTCGAGACCGCCGACGGCATTCTCAAAAAGCCTGTCACGGAAACGTTCGTCACACGAACTCTCGCCGCCTATACGCAAAAATCCTATTCCCGCATCATTCAGCATAGCGCAAATCTCGTCTACCGCCATATTGGTATACGCAGTGAGAAGCACTCCGCATGTACCCCTGGCAATCTCTTCCTCTACCATGAAACGCAGAGCCATGGACGTCTTGCCTGTTCCCGGAGGGCCGACAAGCAGGAAAAAGTCTTGCGAACGGAAAGCGGAAAGCAGCACTTGATCGTAGTGAGGGTGGTATTTCCTGGTAAGACAGACAGTGTTGTCAGACACCGGTTCACGACGGCCGAGCAACAGGCTGCGCCGCTCTTCGGGCGCAGTAATAAATGTATGCAGAGCACGTATGGCACACGATGTTCCTGAATCGCTTGCCATGTGCTCCATGGCAAATGTCTTGCCATCGAACAAAGACGCGCTTCTCTGCCTGTTTACAAGCCTTACCGTAACATCATTGCCACCAAGCCGCTCCACCGTGGCGGTATGCAGCAGACTGCCGCACACATCAGGCTCACGGTCATAGCCGTATATATACACCATGTCGCCGCGTCTGAAATTAGGCATGAAGTCATCTCCCTGATCGGGATAAGAGAATGTCAGTGTTTTAAATGTCTGCCCGTTGTCTTCAGATGTGCCGGCATCCGCAATCCTCATGCCGGTTATAATGTTTCCCATCTCCTGCTTTTTGTATACAGGCAAGTTCCAAAGGTCGGCGGCACTCCTTGTTATTTCCTCGAAACCACCGGTCTTTGCGACAAGCTGTTCGCGATACACGAAAGTCATCATACGCTCGAAGTACGCCCGTTCGAGCGGCGGCATGGCATGCAACGGATCCGTAACCTCCTCAGTCTGCGGACGGATGTAAAGCTCGAAAAACCTGTTTTTCATCCCACGTTCGTTGATTGTATCTGCCGACAGATGACGCAATATATTGCCGATACCGCCCCGAGCGACAAACAACTCGCCCGCTACAATACGGTTGCGCAAGGCTATGGCTTCGTTGAACAGTGCATGGAAATAGTTGACATAAAGCAGACCGTCACGTGCCGGATAACCCGAATAGAGCAAAAAGGACGATATGTCACGGTCTTTAAGCCCGAAATTACAACGTAACACGCCAAAGTAAAGAAGCAATTGGACGTAGTGTGGTTCGAGATGGGAAATGCTGTCTTTCGGTGAGCGCAAAGAGTGTACCGCAGAAGAAGCTGAAGACCCGTCATTATGCTCCCCGCGACACCTTATGCCGCTATTCCCCATAAGCCGACCACCGCCCGAAAGCAAACTTTCTATCTTTCCGTTTCTTCCGGACTTCTGCTCCACAAGCAATTGAAGATCGGCGGTCATGAGGTCTACACGCCCCTGAATGCCGAGACGTTCGCACACAAAAGACGGCTCCACCACTACCTTCGAAATGTCGAACGGCCGCCGGCGGCCGTTCGCATCTCTACCGAACAAAGCCCCGACAGCCTGTTTTATGTTTTCGGCCTGCAAGCGGGCCTTGTCTTTCAAGTCCGCCATGCTTAAAGAACCGTCGGCGCAAAACGACAGCGACCGCTGCCGGCAAAAACCGGAAAATATTTCCTTGAAATCGAAACCGGCATCGTTCAATACGCCGTCAAGAATATCTCCGGCAAGATTTCCCAGTTGTATAGCCTGGGAAGGGACCTTCTTCCGCATCCTGTTGATAGTGTATGCAAGAGGATGATGACCGTAGTCAGTGAAACAAGCGGCCACAGAGCTGATGTCGACAAGAAAGTCCGGCTCTACCACTATCAGTCCCGGCGTTATCATGTCTCCCGATGTACGACAGTCAAGCAGGTTCAGTTGCATTCCGGGACGCAGCAGTTTTCGCAAATAAGACATATCCACACCATGGTCCTTGCTGCCATAGCCCACTCCCACCGTATGCCCTCCGTCGGCGCTGTCTGTGACAACAACAATCCTTTCGCTGTCGAATTCGACAACAACGCAGCGAATATAGGGAAGGTCTACGGCCGTATTGACGGCACGTTTGCGCCCTATGCGCGGTATGACGGCAGTGAGACGCGACGGAATATCAACCCCGAAGACAGCGGAAACGAACACGCAAAGAGCACGGATATCGTACATCAAGTCTTCATCAGGAATAATATCCTTACTGTTGGAATGACGCCGGGCGGTCTGTATCTCCCTGCGGTCATCCTCGGAAACGCCATACATACGGCACAGGCGGTCTACCTGGGAGAACACGTTTCCGAAGCACGAACCTTCCGGCGATGCCGCAGCGCATGCCATTACAAGCGTCTCACGCATACGCATATTCACGGTAATACCCTGCCGCCCGCAAGCAACGGCCATTTCATGACAACTGTCGAACAATTCTTCGGGAGTGACAACATTCATAAATGCAAAGATACGAAAAACAAGACAATAACGTAAACAAGAAAAGACAACTTTATATTCACAACCGTTTTATCGTGGCATAAGACAGCAATATCGTTTCGCTTACATCCCATGCTTGATGACAAACAATTCTCCGCGCCATGGCACGGGACAACAATACCTTTTTGTCTACATCCAAATAAAAAAAACATTACATTCCGAAATACAGGCCATATTGTTTCATTACCGTTATATACAACCGGTTTATGGACACTGGCGTCATACGGCACAATCCATACCGCATCAGACAGTCACACGGCATAAATACGTGACTACAAGTCAAAAAATACTTTATAATATTGCCGAAACGAGCCTTTTGTTATAACTTTACCACACATTTGAGATCTATTATCATTATTGACAACAAGAAAACAATAACATGGGAAGAAAGAAAATCACACTGCTCACAGGTGCCGGAATGTCGGCAGAAAGCGGAATAAGCACGTTCAGGGACGCAGGCGGACTATGGAACAAATATCCAGTCCAACAGGTAGCATCGCACGAGGGATGGCTCGCCGCCCCCGAACTGGTGACAGAGTTTTACAACTCGCGACGGGCCGAACTGATAAAGACAAGCCCGAACGACGGCCACAGGCTGGTGGCGGAATTGGAACGTGACTATGACGTGACTGTTGTCACCCAAAACGTGGATAATCTGCACGAGCAGGCCGGTTCGTCGGAAGTGATACATCTGCACGGCGAACTGATGAAGATGTGTTCAAGCCGCGACGTTGACAATCCGCGGTTTCATGTGACCCTCACGGCAGACAACTATCGTGTGGAACCCGGTACAACGGCCGGTGACGGCTCATTACTGCGCCCCTTCATCGTTTTCTTCGGCGAAAGCGTACCTATGATAAGCATCGCCGCCGACAAAGCGGCCGAGGCAGACATATTCATCATCATCGGCACGTCACTCAACGTATATCCGGCGGCCGGACTGGTGGATTTCGTAAGACGGGGAGTTCCCATATATCTGATAGACCCCAAACCTGTAGCCGCACCATCGAGATCAAACATTACCCACATACACAAAGGTGCGTCGGAAGGCATGCGGGAACTTATGAATATATTGGCGACAAGCACTGAATGATGTTCAGAATAAGAATTGAACTGCCAACGGGCATGGAAAAACTGCCGGACAGGGAACTCGTGATAAGAATAGACGATGACAACGGACTCTGCATACGGCCTAAAAGCACGAGAAGCAAGTCGGATGAGCGCCTGCTCCCATTTATGAGAAACATAACAGAAGAACTGCTTGCCGAGGGACGGGAACGAACCGCCGAGACATACATGAGCACCTTACGTAGTTTCAAGGAGTTCATGAACGGCAAGGACATAGCCATCGGAAACATTACCTGCGACACGACAAAAAGATACGAACAGTTCCTACGGCAAAAAGGGCTGAGCCTCAATACCGTATCATTCTACATGCGGGTGCTGCGCGCTGTGTACAATAAGGCTGTAACAAAGGGAAAAGCCATTGACATAAAACCATTCAGAAACGTATATACGGGCATCGCCAAAACCCGAAAGCGGGCACTCACCATAGAGGCGCTCAGGGCAATGAAGCGTCTCGAGCCGAAATCGGATGCGATGGCATTCGCAAGAGACATGTTTATGTTCAGTCTATACACCAGAGGAATGTCGTTTGCCGACATGGCCGCGCTGCGGCATTCGAACATCCGAAACGGTGAACTTGTATACACGAGAAAGAAAACAGGACAGCGCATAAGGGTTAAATGGGAAAAATGTATGCAGGACATAGTGGAACGTCACTACAGCAGGCATAAAGAAAAAGTGCCGGGGAACGATGATTTCCTCCTGCCGATAGCCGTAGACCCGAAAACAGGAAGGCTGCGACGGTATAAAAGCGTGCAATGGAAGGTGAACTACCAACTCAAAAACATTGCCGCCATACTCGGAATAACCAATGGCATCACCATGTATGCCGCGCGGCACTCATGGGCCAGCATGGCAAAGAACATGAACATACCACTTTATGTGATAAGCGACAGTATGGGACATCACTCACAAAACACCACACTAATATATCTGGACACGATAGACTCAGAAGTAATTGACCGTGCCAACATGAAAATAATAAAAGCGATATGACGCATCCGGCATGTAATTCATATATCGTCAAAAAGAAAAAGAGGATGCCGCACAACACCAACAGCCGAAACGTACTCTTACTATACGAATCAAATGTTATCCCGAACAATTAAAATCAGGTAGTACCGATGAGTATACTTCCCAAATGATTCTCATGTGTCTATAAACCTTTCTTTAAAGGTTTTCTTTTCACGACTCCAAATCTCTTGCAGAGTTTTACTTTTCGACGCAGAAACGGCCGGCAATCGAATGAAAACGATTGCCGGCCGTTTTTTATGCCGATGAATTATCGTCTTTATTTCACGTACTCCGCGAAATCCGTCAGTTTCATATCGCCTTTGCGCGCCAATGTATCGTGCATGGCGAACGCCGCCGACAGACAGTGCTTCGTATGACCGCCGGACGACAGTTTGAGATAGTCCCAAAGCAACTGGCGATAGTCGGGATGAGCACAGTTTTCGATAATGCACTGCGCCCGCTGCATCGGGCTTTTGCCTCTCAGGTCGGCCACGCCCTGCTCTGTCACTATAACGTTCACGTCGTGCTCCGTATGGTCATGATGGCTCACCACAGGCACGATAGAACTTATCATGCCGCCTTTCGCCACGCTCGGACAAGTGAAAATGGATATGTACGCATTGCGCTCGAAGTCTCCCGAACCGCCAATTCCGTTCATCATCTTCACGCCGCTGATATGGGTCGAGTTGGCGTTTCCGTATATGTCGCACTCCAATGCCGTGTTGATGGCAATCACGCCGAGACGGCGTATAAGCTCGGGAGAGTTCGAAATCTCGCTCTGCCGCAGCGTAAGGTGATTCTTGAAGTAATCTATATTGTCGTAGACCTTCATCAGACTGTCGTTCGTCACTGTGAGAGAGCATGCCGACGCCTCCTTCACACGGCCTTCAAGCATCATGTCTACCACGGCGTCTTGCAGCACCTCGGTAAATATGTTGAAGTCGGGCACGTTCTTGTCCTGGCTCAGCGCGGCGAGAATGGCGTTTGCAGTAGAGCCGACACCGCTCTGCAACGGCAGGAACGACTGCGGTATGATACCGCGCTTCATGTCGGCCACGAGGAACTCGGCCACGTTCATGCCTATCTGTGTAGTCACAGGATCAAGATCCTTGAAAGCGCGGGCCTCGTCGGGTATATGGCATTCCACCACTCCCACGATTTTGCTTGCGTCTATCTCCACGTATGGCGTGCCTATACGGTCGCTCACTCCCGTGATTGGAACAGGCTGGCGCAGCGGCGGGTCTTGCAGCTCGTATACGTCGTGCAGATACTTGGCGCCGGCACTGTGGAAAGAGTTCAGTTCGAGAATGACATGCTTGGCCAGCCGGGCGGCCGTCGGGCTGATACCTCCCGCCGACGTAAGATAAGCCTTGCACGTGGTCTCTCCCTCCTCTATGTCACACACCTCGAGTATCGCCCAGTCCACCTGTCCCATGAATCCGTAACGCAGTTCCTGTGCCATCTGGCTCAGGTGTATGTCGTTATATGCTATCTCGCCCATGTTGACGTGCTTGCGGAAATCGGGGTTCGTGGTATACGGAGCGCGGTATTTTATCGCCATGGCGTTTGCCAGGTCGCCATCGGTGCTCTGTCCGGTAGACGCTCCGGTGAACAGACCCACTTTAAACTCACGTCCGGCCTCATGTTCGGCCACGGCTATTTTAGCCAGTTCCTTAGTCACGGCCTTTGCCGTTCCCGAGGGTGTAAATCCGCTGAGAGCCAGGTTTTCTCCGTTTTTAATCAACGCTGCTGCTTCGGCAGCGGTCATGCGTGTGTATGCCATTTTGGTTTTATTGTTTTGTTTGTTATTCACTAATGTATATAAGCGAATGCAAAATTACTGAAAATCAGTCTTATGGCAAAACAAATCACCGTGTTTTATTTCCTCGTTTGCCCATTTTACCGTATCTTTGCAGGCGGAAAAAGCAATTATAAAGCCAAAAAGCGATGGAACAGAAACTTTTGATATACAACACTCTCAGTCGCCGCAAAGAGCCTTTCACTGCCCAGCACGCCCCCAACGTAGGCATGTATGTATGCGGCCCGACGGTATACGGCGACCCGCACCTGGGCCATGCCCGCCCGGCAATAACGTTCGACACGGTGTTCCGCTACCTGCGGCACTTAGGCTACAAGGTGCGCTACGTGCGAAACATCACCGATGTGGGGCACCTCGAACACGACGCCGACGAGGGCGATGACAAGATAGCCAAGAAAGCGAGACTCGAACAGCTCGAACCGATGGAGATAGCCCAACACTACACCAACCGCTATCACGACGCCATGGAAGCGCTCAACGTGCTGCCCCCGAGCATTGAGCCGCACGCCACGGGACACATCATCGAGCAACAAGAACTCGTAAGGCGGATAATAGACAACGGATATGCCTACGAGAGCAACGGTTCGGTGTACTTCGACATCGAGAAATACAACGGAGACCACCGCTACGGAATACTCTCCGGACGCAATCTCGACGACGTGATAAACGCCAGCCGCGAGCTCGACGGCGTGGGAGAGAAGCGCAACCAGGTGGACTTCGCCCTCTGGAAGAAAGCGCAGCCCGAGCACATCATGCGTTGGCCGAGCCCGTGGAGCGACGGATTTCCGGGATGGCACTGCGAATGCACGGCCATGGGACGCAAGTATCTTGGCGAGAGCTTCGACATACACGGCGGCGGAATGGACCTCGTGTTCCCGCATCACGAGTGCGAGATAGCGCAGGCGGTGGCCGCATACGGCAAGCCGATGGTGCGCTACTGGATGCACAACAACATGATAACCATCAACGGGCAGAAGATGGGCAAGAGCCTCGGCAACTTCATCACCCTCGAACAGTTCTTCACCGGAGACCACAAGAGCCTCGAAAAGGCATACAGTCCAATGACGATACGCTTCTTCATCCTGTCGGCACACTACCGCGGAACGGTCGACTTCTCGAACGACGCGCTCAAAGCGAGCGAGAAAGGCCTTGAAAGACTGATGAACGGACTGGCCGACCTCGAACGCATCCAACCGGCGGCAGAGTGCGACGAACAGACAAAGAAGACAGTGAAAGCTCTCCGTTCCAAGTGCTACGACGCCATGAACGACGACTTCGCCACGCCGCAGGTAATCAGTTACCTCTTTGAGGCGTGCGGAGTGATAAACAAGCTGATAGACCACAAAGCCTCCATCTGCGGCGAGTGCCTCGACGAACTGAAATCGGTGATGCGCCTGTTTGCCTGCGACCTGCTGGGCCTGCGCGAGGAACACGGCAACTCGACCGACGCACGCGAGGAGGCCTACGGCAAGGTTGTAGACATGGTTCTCGACTTACGTGCCAAGGCACGCGCCGACAAAGACTGGGCCACCTGCGACCGCATACGCGACGAACTGAAAGAGGCCGGCTTCGAGGTTAAAGACACCAAAGACGGCGTGACGTGGAAGTTGAACAGATAAACAACGGAAAAAACGTATTACATGATATGAACAGGCGGTATGCACAGTTATTGCATGCCGCCTGTTCATTTATCGGAAACGTATACCACACTTACCTCCCCCACCTGCCATGCCTGTCATAAATACCAAACCTACACTATCTACTCCCACTCTATCTTTCCATTCAGCGTCCCGTTGCAAAAAAAGCCGCTTTTCACCATCCGGCGGAAAGCGGCATTTCGCATCCTGTATATTCGGTGTGCATTGCTTTCGTTTTCTATTTCAACAGAAAACAAAGTGCCACATCCGTGATATTTTATTGACAACATGATGATGTCCCGCACTCATCGTCCATCTCGCACAGGCACGCAGTCGGCTGGAAGAAAGAGGGCTATGGTCTTCATCCGCACATAATCTTCCGACAGATACATCAGTCCGCCAAATGGATTGTCCGTGCCCCACGAATTTTTCATTATGAAATATCGGCGGCCCGATGAGTCACGGGCCATGCCAACAACAGCCATACTGTGATCGTCGGTGGTGTCGAAACGCTCGAAAGCGCTCTGGCGGGCAGCGGCATCAGACTGTGCACGGTAAGGGAGCACGGCCGTGCCGTCGGCAAACGAGAATCCCGGCTCACTGATATCGCCCTCCCAACATACACCACGACCATGGCTTACGGCATGCTCGAGGACGCTTATCATCGTGTCGAGCGGCAGGTTGTAGAAGCGATCGCGGTTATAGTTGTCGGGCAGTTCGAGATCTGCAAACTTATGGTAGGGATGGTGTGTGAAGCTCGTCACGGCAATATACTCGCCCGGGGCGCACACACTGCGGGCAAACTCCTGAGGAGTATACTCGGCGCCAAGCATGAACACGCGCCTGGGGACAGGACCGAGATCCTCATCGGCAATGCGGCATACACGCTCCCTGACAAACCGAAGTCCCTGCCGTCCGGAGGCGGCTCCTGCGGCAATGCGGAATGCCTTGCGGCCGAGAGTGGCAAAATCAGCCCCGCCGGCATCACCATAGGCATCGTGCGGCACCAGTCCGCGGGCGGAAATGGCGTCGAGCAGCGTGTGGGCCGTGGCACGAAGACGAAGCGGCCGCACACTTCCGGCAAGATAACAACGCACGGCACTCTCCTCTATCACCTGCCTGACGGCATACTTGACAGACAGGTGAACGGAGTCGCCGCGCATGATGTGCTCCGTCTCTATGGCCGACAGCATGGCGTACGCCCAGCATACGGGGTTCGTACCCTGATGCTTCACGGGTGTATAGCCGTTGAGCGTCTCCACGGTAAAGCGGCACCCTGGCTTTTCCTGCCCGTCTTCTCCGCCGGCACACGACACACACGCCACCACGGCGGCTGCCGCCACGCACCAAACCGCACGCCGTGTGCTGTGGCGAAACATATAATACGGTTTTGTCATCAATATCTGTTTTTTGCGCAAATTTATCAATATTAATCTGAAAAATAGTGATTTTTCGTTTATATTAAGCACCGTATCAGATAAAATAATTAACTTTGTATGTTTTTAAAAACATAATACACATTATTTATAAAAATACGAAAATGGACAAACTGAGTTACGCTTTGGGTCTGGGCATCGGTCGCCAACTGGCGCAGATGGGTGCGACAGACCTCAATATCGATGACTTTGCGGCCGCTATCAAGGATGTTATAGCAGGCAATGAACTGAAAGTTTCAAACCGTGAGGCACAGACTATCGTACAGGATTACTTCGCCAAGCAGGAAGAGAAACTGCAAGCCGAAAGAGCCGAAAACGGCAAGGCAGCCAAAGAGGCCGGCGAGAAATACCTGGCTGAGAACGCCGGAAAAGACGGTGTGACTGTGTTGCCGAGCGGACTGCAATACATGGTAATCAAAGAGGGCGACGGCCGAAAGCCGAAAGCCACAGACAGCGTGCAATGCCACTACGAGGGATTTCTCACCGACGGCACACTGTTCGACAGCAGCATACAGCGCGGCGAGCCTGCGGTGTTCGGCCTGCAACAGGTAATAGCCGGATGGACAGAAGGACTTCAACTGATGAGCGAGGGTGCAAAATACCGCTTCTTCATCCCCTATATGCTGGGCTACGGCGAGTCGGGCGCAGGCCAGTCTATCCCACCGTACGCAGCGTTGATATTCGACGTGGAGCTAATCAAGGTGATGTAACACGGCATACAGTCGACAAGGAAAGGAGCAAACGGGTATCGACAGCGGACAAACAAGCCAAGGATATTACCGAAAAGACGGGGCCGGAGGCCTGTCAGATATGTTTCGGCACAATAAGGCTTACACCTCACCGCCCGTATCCGGCGCTCCGAACCATGACAAAGACTGCACACAGCCTACATCCAAACAATAATAGAGAATAAATTTAAACAAGAATAAGAAAATGAAAAAACTTACATTCGTAGCCGCTATGGCCGTAGCGGCAGCCACAATGACATCGTGCGGAAACTCAACACCGAAAGCCAACCTCAAAAACGACATCGACTCTATGAGCTACGCCATCGGTATGGCACAGACACAGGGACTCAAAGGATACCTGCAATATAACTACGGAGTGGACACGACATACATTGACGAGTTCATCAAAGGTGTGAACGACGGCGCAAACGCAGGCGACGACAAGAAAAAAACGGCATACTACGCAGGTTTGCAGGTAGGCCAGCAGATAAGCAACCAGATGGTGAAAGGCATCAACAACGAGGTGTTCGGCGATGACTCCACACAGACGATTTCACTGAAAAACCTGCTTGCAGGCTTCGTCAGCGGAACAAAAGGCGAAGGAGGTGTCATCAGCATGGAGGAGGCTTCTACGCTGGCACAGACCAAAATGCGCGCCATCAAGGCCAAGAACATGGAAAAGAAGTTTGGAGACAACAAGAAAGAAGGTGAGAAATTCCTCGCCGAGAACAAGAAAAAAGAAGGCGTACAGACCCTGCCAAGCGGCGTACAATATAAAGTGATTAAAGAAGGCAACGGCCAAATACCGGCAGACACATCACGCGTGAAAGTACACTACGAGGGCCGCACGCTCGACGGTAAGGTATTTGACAGCTCATACAAACGCGGCGAGCCGGTAAGCATGCTGTGCAACCAGGTTATAAAGGGATGGACAGACGTGCTCACACACATGCCCGCAGGCTCCGTATGGGAAGTGTATATCCCGCAGGAACTGGCTTACGCGGAGCAAGGCACACCGAACATCAAGCCTTTCAGCGCATTGATTTTCAAGATAGAACTTGTAGGAGTAAACGAGAAATAATCGGATGAGAAAGATTATAATCATAGCACTCGCCATATTGGCGAGTGCCTCTTTTAATACGGCAGAGGCCGCAAAGAAGAGCAAAAAGAAGGAAAAAACCGGAGCCATGGCACCCGTTCAACTGAAAAACGGCTCCGACTCACTCAGTTATGCGGCAGGAATGTCATTCACAAACGGACTCACGACATACCTGAAACAGGCTCACAACCTCGACGAGACATACATGGCAGACTTTCTTCGCGGCCTGAACGACATGCTCAAAGCCGACAGCGACCCGAAGATGAAAGCATACGCGGCAGGCATGGAGATAGCCGGCAGGCTGTCAGGCTCTATGGTAGAGCAGTATAAAAAGGAGTTCGCGGAGAACAACGACACTATCGTCGCCACAATTTTATACCGAGGTTTCAACGACGCTCTGCTCAACGACACTACGGTTTTCGACCTGAAAGAGGCCGAAAAACTGCTTGCCGACAAGAACGAGGCCAACAAGAGAAGGAAAGAGAACACTTATCTGGAAGTGGAGAAAAAATTCCTGGCCGAGAACGCCACGAAAGACAGTGTCATGACGACACCGAGCGGACTGCAATATAAAATCATCAAGAAAGGAACGGGGGACATACCGAAAGCCAACGACGAAGTTCTCGTACACTATGAAGGACGCCTGCTCGACGGGACCGTGTTCGACGCATCGCGCAAACACGGTGACAAACCGCTGCAATTCCGTGCCAATCAGGTCATAAAAGGATGGACCGAAGCCCTCACCATGATGCCCGTAGGCAGCAGATGGCAGCTTTTCATCCCCTACAAACTGGCTTACGGAGACCGTGCCGCCGGACAAATAAAGCCTTACAGCACGCTCATTTTCGACGTGGAGCTGGTGGGAATAAACAAGAAATAGCTCTTGTCTGAAGTTAAGGGAGTATTTATTGGAAGTTAAGGGAGTTAAAGAAGTTATCGCTCGCAAGCTCGCTAAGAAGTCAAAGGACAATACTCTTTTTAAACATTAAAAGCCGTGATTTGTTTCAAATACAAATCACGGCTTTATTAATTTTGTTATTTTGGGAAGTTAAAGAAAGTACTTTTAGAAGCTAGAAGGACTCTTTTGGAAAGTTAAGAGAGTATTTATTGGAAGTTAAGAGAGTTCTTTTTAGAAGTTAAGGGAGTTAAAGAAGCATGCTTTATAGGTTATATGATTTAAAATCTCGGTTATGGAACAGGAGAAGCTCCATTTCAAAACTTAAAGCTATTGTCCTTTGACTTCTTAGCGAGCTTGCGAGCGATAACTTCTTTAACTCCCTTAACTTCCAATAAATACTTCCCTTAACTTCCAAAAAGAACTTCCTTAATTTCTAAAAGAACTCCTTATTCCCCCTCACTGAACAACACCTGAATGACCGTCTGGCCGACCGCTTGTAACGTATTGCGGTCTATATGCGACATATCGTCATGCACAGTGTGCCACGTAGGGCCGAAGCTACTCGCCTCACATTCCGGATAATATGGGACTATATCTATCGTAGGGATGCCCGCTATTTGGTTTACCGGCACATGATCATCGGATATCATGCCACCGTTTTCCACCGGGAAATAACTGCCGAAGCCAAGAAGTTCGGCCGCATCCCATACTTTTTCCACCACGCCGGGCGCATACTGCATCGAGAACGCCTCACGGTAGAAGCGTGCTCCCTGCCCCCCTACCATGTCGAGGAGCACACCGAAACGGGGCTTATAGCCTTTGACATGCGGATTGGCAGCCCAATACTGGGCACCGAGAGCAAACGAATTGCCATCGTCCCGCACATCGCTCCACGACGGGACGCCCCAATCCTCGGCGTCGAAGCATACGAAATCGACACCGACGGAAAGGCTGTCGGCCGACGACAATAGCCGTGCCACCTCAAGCATCACCGCCACGCCGCTCGCACCGTCGTTCGCTCCGAGCACAGGCTTGCGGTGGTTTGCGCTGTCGGGGTCGTTGTCTGCCCACGGACGGGTGTCCCAATGGGCGCAAATCATGACCCGCTCTTTCCTCTCGGGCTTATGGCTCGCTATGATGTTTGTGCTCTTCAACTGCGTGCCGTCATATCCGCGCAACACCGCTTTCTGTCTTGTCACCGTCATACCGTAAGCCTCGAAACGGCCGGCAATCCACTCACCGCAACGTTCGTGGGCCTCGCTGTTCATCACACGTGGTCCGAAATCGCACTGTGCGGCACAATAAGAATATGCGCTGTCAGCATTAAACACCGGACCGCAAGGCTCAGCCGCCGACGCTCCGGCAGTATCGTTTGCCTTGTTTTTGCCGCCGCAGGCACATAAAGCGGCTGAAATAATAATGTATGCCAATAATGTTTTTCTCATCACAAATATATTTTTGTTTTGTTTCCCGGCGGCAGATAACAACCGCCATGCCACTGCCGGCACCCGTTACGCCGCCGGCCACTCACTCTCTCGACCGCTGGGCGATATTCATCACCCGCAGGAAATTGCCTCCCCATATCTTCCTTATGTCGCTCTCGCTGTACCGACGCGCAAGAAGCATACGGGTGAAATTTATCAACTCGGCCGAATTGGCCAGTCCCCGTATACCTCCGTCACCATCGAAATCGGTGCCGATGCCAACATGATCGATACCCATTATCTTTACGGCATGCTCCAAATGAGCCATGGCATCGGCCACAGTGGCCTCGCCCTCACGCCTCAGGAAACCGCCGTAGAGCGTTATCTGCGCCACGCCTCCCGTACGGGCAAGGGCACGCATCTGGTCGTCTGTCAGATTGCGTGGATGATCGCACAACGCCTTCGCGCTGCTGTGACTGCACACTATCGGCACACCGCTGATGTCTATCGCATCGTAGAAACTCTTTTCCGACGCATGACTGAGGTCGACCATTATCCCGTTGCGGTTCATTTCCTTTATCACCTGCTCCCCGAAGCGGCTCACACCGCCGTGGGTATCGCATCCACGCGCACTGTCACAGATGTCGTTGTCGCCGTTGTGGCACAGAGTGATATATACCACGCCGCGCTGCGCGAAGTGCTTCACGCCCGCTATGTTTCCGCCCAGCGCCAGTCCGTTCTCAATCCCCAGCATCACTGACTTGCGGTTATGCCGCTTGTCCTCGTGAAGGTCGGCCGGTGTACGGGCTATGCTGACATAGTCCTTGTTGCGCATCACGATATCTTCTATCTTGTCGAATATCATGTCGGCATACTCCATAGGCCCGCTGACATCGAAGTCTACTTTCGACGAGAAAGTCTCGCCCATTCCGGGCTGAGGCAGATATGCCACCATTATCGTGGCGTCCTGACGGCCCTCGGTCATCTTGTGCAGGTCGACGAGCAATTGCGGGTCGCGGCTGTCAAAGCGCACGCCCCGTGGGAAAAGCATCGGGGTGTCGCAGTGGGTGTCGAGAGTGAGCACACGGTCGTGCAACCTGTGGGCACCACGATAATGCGCTGCTTGCTTCACAAGCCAGCAGAAGAGCGGAAGACCGTCTTCCATGCATTCCGGATGCCACTGCACACCCATTATAGACTTGAACTCCCTGCTCTCGATGGCCTCCACAACACCATCGGCCGCCACGGCCGTCACCCTGAACCGCTCGCCAGCCAAGGCCACGGCCTGATGGTGAAACGAGTTAACGGCGATACGCTCGCTGCCGTAAAGGGTGTGAAGAATAGAGTCGCGCTCTATCCTCACGCTGTGTGTCGGCTCGTCACGGCGTGTGTCTTGGCTATGTTTCACCCTCAGACCCGGATCGCCCGCGCCGGCAGCGTCTATGTCTTGCGCCACCTTTCCGCCCAGAGCCATTGCCAGTGTCTGTATGCCACGGCATATACCGAGCATGGGTATCTGCCTGTCGTAAGCCAGACGGGCGACAAGCAGCTCGGGAAGGTCGCGCTCGGCATTGATGCCGTGCAGGGCAGGCAACGGTTCCTCACCTGCATAAAGCGGGTTATAGTCGGCACCGCCGCTGAGCAGCAGACCGTCTATCCTGCCGAGGGTGTTCACGATCACACCCGCATCGGCCACGGGAGGGATAATCACAGGCACACCGCCCGCCGCAGCCACCGACTTGTAGTACATCTCACTCAGCCTGCAATCGGTGTCGGCATGATTGCCCGTAATGCCGATAACGGGCTTACGCTCCACTCCGGGGAAAGAGGAGTGGACATCGGCCAGACGTGCCTGCCAGTCAAAACGGTCCATGCTATACGGTTTGTTCCTCGTCTGTCATTGTACTCACGATAATGTCGCGCTTGATACTCTGTTCGAGCGATATCAGCGTCTCGGTAGCCACTACGCCGGGAATATCCTGCAAACGGCCGTTTAGTAGATCCATCAGTTGCTCGTTGTCACGGGCATACAGTTTGACAAGCATGGTATAAGGACCCGTAGTGAAGTGACACTCCACGATCTCGGGGATATGGCGCAGACGCTCCACGACCTTCTTGTACATGCTCCCTCTTTCGAGCGTTATTCCGACATAGGTGCATGTGGTATATCCGAGGCTTTTCGGACTGACGTCAAATCCGCTTCCCGTTATCACCCCTCCGTCTACCAAGTGTTGCACACGCTGGTGTATGGCAGCACGCGACACGCCGCATTCCGCAGCCACATCCTTAAAGGGTATGCGCGCGTTTTGTGACAGTATTCTAAGTATTTTCCTGTCAAGATTGTCGATTTTTTCCATTTAAATTAAGACTGTTATATTACAATATATTGGCTATACTTACAAAATGTAAGCAAAAGTAAAAACTTTAATCGAGCCGAGCAACTTATTGGAATAAAAAAAACTAAAAAAAGTATCAAAATGCTTTCATTCGGTCTTTAATTGCGGCATTTATCTCCGTTTGCCACGGCCTGACCGGCATCAAACCCGCAAATTGTAATTATAAAGTCATGAATTTAACACATTATCATTTAGTGAAATAGGATTGCGGAGACGATACCTGTCACGATATGCAACACGATATGCCATTTATTGCAATCTGATTATTCTGCCGATATTCCGCAACGGGACACCCGTTGGAGCGCGTTTGGCCGCCGGTCGCGTCGCGTTTGGATACCCGTTGCATTCCGTTTAGCGTCTAAACGCGAGGCAACGGGACGCTGAATGGAAAAAATCGGAAGGGCAGATGGGGTAGGTTTGGTAGGGGATGTGGGTACGGCAGACGTATTAAGCTGACGCACAGACACTTACGGAAAACAACTCATAATTCGCTTATTTCCGCCCATTGGATTTTAATTTTGAAACGGGCGAAATATGGAGAGCGTTTTGTATGATATTTTCTTAATTTGACAAAGAGGATTTTTTAAGGGCCAACGAGCCTTTATTCTTTGGGAAATACTCTAAAAGAATACCCTTAAAAAACTTATTCCAACCCACTGAAATCTATCGTTTAAAAAAATAAACAGAACTCACGTTAAATAAAATTGCATAATGATTGACATTGCCGATTATTTTGTAATTTTGCAACAATAATAACATCAGATAACACCAACGTATAATCAATGGCACAAGGTCAGGTTCAAGAGACAAGACAGGAGCAGGCACTCAAACAACTGCAAACCATCTCGCAGCAGCAACTGTTGCAGTCGCAACTCGTGGAACTGCCATTGAACCAGTTTCTCGAACGAATAAACACCGAGATGGACGACAACCCGGCTCTCGAAGCAGACACGCACGACCACGACGAAGACATGGCTCACGAAGACTATGGAGCCGACGAAGACACTACGGGAGCCGACGAAGACTTCGCCGCAAGCAAGGAACGTGAAGACCGGCAGACAGCACTCGACGAGGCGCTGAGCGGAATAGGACGCGATGACGAGGATCTGCCTGTATACCACGGCAGCGGGATGGCCACCGACGAAGAGCGTGAAGAGATCATATACGGCGACACGGTATCGTTCTACGACAGGCTGAAAGAGCAGATGGGCGAGACAGAGCTGACCGAAAGGCAAGCCGAGATAATGGAATATCTGATCGGATCGCTCGACGACGACGGACTGCTGCGCAAGAGCGCCGACTCCATTGCCGACGAGCTGGCTATATACCACGGGCTGGACATCAGCACCGAGGAGATAGACCGGGTGACGGCGATACTGCAAGAGTTTGACCCGCCGGGCATCGGCGCACGCACATTGCAGGAATGTCTGCTGCTGCAAATAGACAGACGTGACGAATCGCGCCTCAAAACACTTATGCGGACAGTGATAGGCAAATACTTCGACGAGTTTACCAAGAAGCACTGGGACAAGATAAGCGCGGCACTGAAACTGAACGACGAGCAGACCGAGGCACTGGCACGGGAACTGCGACGGCTCAACCCAAAACCCGGAGCGGCAATGGGCGAGACCGTAGGAAAGAACATACACCAGATTACACCAGACTTCGTCATCGACACGCAAGACGACGGCACCGTCACATTCACGCTCAACAGCGGGGACATCCCCGAACTGCACGTATCACAGTCTTTCGCCGACATGCTCAAAGAATATCAGGACAACAAGGCGGGCATGAGCCGGCAGATGAAGGAGGCATTGCTCTATACAAAGAAGAAGGTGGCGGCCGCACAAGGATTCATCGAGGCGGTGAAGATGCGACACCGCACGCTCACACTCACCATGAGAGCGATTATCAAATGGCAACACCGCTTTTTCGAAGAAGGCGACGAAGCGGCCCTGCGGCCGATGATACTCAAAGACATCGCCGAGAAGACGGGACTCGACCTCTCCACCATATCAAGGGTGAGCAACAGCAAATACGCCCAGACAAGGTGGGGCACTTTCCCGTTGCGCTACTTCTTCAGCGACGGATACGTGACCGAAAGCGGCGAGGAGCTGTCTACACGCGAGATAAAAGCCGCCCTGAGGGACATAATAGAGGCGGAAGACAAGAAGCGGCCGCTAAGCGACGACGCGTTGAAAGCGGAACTCAACAAGAAAGGATACCCGATAGCGCGCCGCACGGTGGCAAAATACCGTGAACAGTTGGGAATACCGATAGCGAGACTGAGGAAATGAAGAACAAAAACATCATAATAGCCGCACGCCTGATGAGCTCGGCGTTCACTCCTTTCTATCTTCCGATGGTGGGACTGATGGCTCTCTTCACATTAAGCTACCTAAGCCTGCTGCCAATGGCATACAAGATGGTGGTGCTCTCGATAGTGGCCTTCTTCACTATCCTGCTCCCGTCGCTGCTCATACACCTGTACCGCCGCTTCCAGGGATGGACGCTAATCGAGCTTGGGCACAAGGAACGGCGCATGGTACCCTACGTAATCTCAATAATGTGCTATATCACCTGCATATATGTGATGAAAGAGATGCACATCCCTCACTTCATGGGCAGCATACTGAAAGTGGCTCTGTGCATCCAGATTGTATGTGCGCTGATGAACGCCTGGTGGAAAATCAGCACCCACACGGCAGCCATCGGCGGTGTGGCAGGCGCGCTGTTCGCTTTCGCAGAGATATTCGGCTTCAACCCTGTGTGGTGGCTCTGCGTAGTGTTCATCCTCGCCGGCATGGTAGGCACAAGCCGCATGATTCTACGCCAGCACACTCTCTCGCAGGTGACCGGCGGTTTCTGTGTGGGAGCCGTATGCTCGGCCGTCACGATACTGATATGACAGGGTCACGCCGCAATACCGCAAAATACGCCACACATCAGCGCGCGCACCGCCAAACAACACCATAACGTCTGCCGGGCCGTACCGCGGAGACATCAAACAACACGGCGGAAACCGTAATTGCAAAGACAAAAAAACTTAAAAAACGATACGATATGAACAATCCATTGGTTAGCATCATCATGGGCAGCACAAGCGATATGCCCGTTATGGAGAAAGCATGCAAGTTTCTCGACGAAATGCAAGTGCCCTTCGAAGTGAACGCATTGTCCGCACACCGCACCCCGGATGCAGTGGAACAGTTTGCCCGCAACGCGAAAGAGCGAGGCATAAAAGTGATAATCGCAGGTGCCGGCATGGCCGCCGCATTGCCCGGCGTGATCGCCGCCTCCACCACATTACCCGTCATCGGGGTGCCAATCAAGGGCATGCTCGACGGTCTCGACGCCATGCTCAGCATCATACAGATGCCTCCCGGAATACCCGTAGCCACGGTGGGAGTGAACGGAGCGCAAAACGCCGCCATACTGGCAGTGGAGATGATGGCGCTCGCCGATGAAGAACTGGCCGCACGCCTGGCTGAATTCAAAAACGGACTGAGAGCCAAGATAGAGAAAGCCAACGGCGATCTGGCCGAGATAAAATTCAAATACAAAACCAATTAAAGGGCAAGGAGTCTTTTTAGGAAGTTAAGGAGCTCTTTTGGGAAGTTAAGGGAGTTAAAGAAGTTATCGCTCGCAAGCTCGCTAAGAAGTTAAAGGACAATAGCTTTATGCCGTTATACGATTTAAAATCTCGGTTATTCGGTTATGAAACAGGAGAAGTTCCGTTTCAAAACTTAAAGCTATTGTCCTTTAACTTCTTAGCGAGCTTGCGAGCGATAACTTCTTTAACTCCCTTAACTTCCCAAAAGAGCTCCTTTAACTTCCCCCAAAACTACTCCTTAACTTCCTATAAAAGTTTCTTTAACTTCTAAAAAAACTCTTTCTTACGTCCTAAAAAATACCCTTGAAATTTTTATTATGGATATATTCAATTACTCCCGTCGCCGCTCTTCAGTAGTCACGATTGGCGACACACCGCTGGGAGGCGACAACCCGATACGGGTACAGTCGATGACAACCACGTCGACAAACGATACGGAAAGTTCCGTGGCACAGGCCGAACGGATTACCGACGCCGGCGGAGAATATGTCAGACTGACAACCCAGGGAGTCAAAGAGGCCGAGAACCTGAAGAACATAAGCGCCCGGTTGCGGGCCGACGGATATACGGTACCACTCGTGGCCGACGTGCATTTCAATCCGAACGTGGCCGACGTGGCCGCGTCATACGCCGAAAAGGTGCGCATCAACCCGGGAAACTATGTCGACCCGGCACGCACTTTCAAACAGTTGGAATATACCGATGACGAGTATGCCGCCGAACTGCGCAAGATCGAGGAGCGGTTCGTGCCGTTTCTCCGTATCTGCCGCGAGCACGGCACAGCCGTACGCATCGGGGTAAACCACGGTTCGCTGTCGGACCGCATCATGTCTCGCTACGGCGACACGCCCGATGGTATCGTGGAGAGCTGCATGGAGTTCCTGCGGATATGCAAGCGCGAGCGGTTCGACAATGTGGTGATATCCATCAAGGCCAGCAACACGGTGGTGATGGTGCGCTCCGTGCGCCTGCTTGCCGACACAATGGAGCGCGAGGGCATGAACTATCCGCTACACTTAGGCGTCACCGAGGCGGGCGAGGGCGAAGACGGAAGGATAAAGAGTGCCGTTGGCATCGGAGCGTTGCTTGCCGACGGTATCGGAGACACCATCCGCGTATCGCTCAGCGAGGAGCCTGAAGAGGAAATCCCCGTCGGCCGTCATCTCGTAGAATATATCAGGCGGCGGGCCGGCCACATGATGATCCCCGGCACGGAAAATGCCGCTTACGATCCGATCCGCCCCGAACGCCGGGCCACAAAGGCAGTGGCAGACATCGGCGGGACAGCCGTACCCGTGGTAATCGGCAGCAGGACTACCGGTGAGACACATGCCGATGTCTGTAAGGGCATGACCCCCGACTATATATACATGGGCGGAAAACTGCCTGAGGACACAGATAGCGACACAAAGTACATAGTTGATTTCGATGTGTACAACTCATGGATTGAGAACGGCAGATTGAAGACCGGAAACGGTGAGGGAAATGATGGCAAGTATCGCGACACGCATCAATCCGCCATAAACGGCGGCCAGCCCTCTGAAACAGCTCATATATCATCGCGAAGCCAATGCGCTTCTCCCAGGCTCTTCCCTATTTTCCCGCACACCGCCATACCGTTCATCGGCATGACAGACGCCCCGTTGAAGTTTCTCGTGTTGCAATTCGGCGCGCCGGCGGAAGAATACATCGCCTGCCTGAAAGCCCACCCCGAGGTAGTGGTAGTGTGTGTGAGCAATCACGACAACCGTCTCGGCGAGCAGCGCGCGCTCATCCACGAGATGATGAACGCCGGAGTGACAAACCCGGTAGTCATCTGCCAGATGTACCGCCACACCAAAGGAGAGAAAGACGACTTCCAGCTTGAAGCCGCCGCCGACATGGGCGCACTGATGTTCGACGGACTATGCGACGGAATATGGCTCATGAACGACGGCGACCTGCCGTCGGACGACATAGACACCACCGCATTCGCCATACTTCAAGCCGCACGGTTGCGCACGTCGAAGACAGAGTATATCAGTTGTCCGGGCTGCGGACGCACGCTCTACGACCTGCGCTCCACCATCGCCCGCATCAAAGAGGCCACCAAAGACATGAAAGGCCTGAAGATCGGAATCATGGGATGTATAGTCAACGGGCCGGGCGAGATGGCCGATGCCGACTACGGATATG
The DNA here is from genome assembly GCF_013166535.1 of Prevotella sp. PTAC. Lineage (NCBI taxonomy): Bacteria > Pseudomonadati > Bacteroidota > Bacteroidia > Bacteroidales > Prevotellaceae > Prevotella > Prevotella sp. PTAC. The sequence continues at coordinate 165,885 of NZ_JABKKK010000003.1, read as the reverse complement.
TGGGGGCGGGACGCGGCAAGATTTCTCTCTACCGCCGGAAAGAGTGCGTGGCAAAGAACATTCCCGAGGAAGAGGCCGTAGACCGGCTGCTCGAACTGATACACTCGGACAGGGTGTAGCCCATCGCCGGCCTGACGGCCTGTCGTGAGACGCCTTGGGATCAATATTGTTTTTCCATACAGCCAGGACCATGAGGGCCTGGCCGATGAATGCCATCCATAATAACACCGGCAGGACACACCATCCCAACAGCCATGGCGACAACTACCTGGAAGCCGGTCTCAGAAAATCGCTTATCCGGCCTATCGACTCCTTGAACTCATCGGGCTTGAAACCATGACCGGCACCACGAATGATGTGCAGACAGGCATCCTTATACACCTCTCCGGCCGCACGGCGCGAATCAGCCACAGAAACCACATTGTCCCTGTCGCCCTGAACGATAAGCACCGGACGGCTGTAACGGCCGATGGTACCGAACACATCCATATCGCGCACCTCAGTGAAGAAACGGCGTCCCATCGGCACGCCCCAAAGACGGGTGGTGTCGGGTATATCGGCCACCTCGGGATAACGCTCCGTCCAGTTGGCGGGGATACACAGTGCGGGGAACACAAGCACCAACCTGCTGATCTCCTTAGGCATGTCGGCGGCTGTGAGAGCCGAGACCAGTCCGCCCTGACTCTCGCCGATGAGCACGATGCGGTTCTTATCCACATCGGGACGGCCGCGGAAATGCCGCACGATGGCTTTCAGGTCGCTCACTTCGTCGAGCACGGACATGTTCATCGTGTTGCTGTCGCTGCGGCTGTTCAGCGAGCCGCAAGGAAAATCGAACGTATACACCTGATAGCCCAAAGCGTTCAACGCCCCGAAATAGCTTTTGCCGAACGAATGACTGCCGTTGAAACCGTGCGACACTATTGCCACGGGATGCTTGCCACGATTGTCGACCGGACGGCTCAGCACGCCGTATATCTTCCTGTCGCCGTTGGATATCCACAAATCACCGACCTGCGCAAAGGCCGCTACCGCCATATTGGCGGAAAACAACACTGATAAAAGTAGCTTTTTCATTTTATTCTAATAATTAAAGTTCATCATTTCACAATACATACTCTCCTCGCTGACTGTCACGCACGCTCAAAACCTCATCCTCGCCTGCACTTCGAGGTCGATCACGGACGAGGAATCTATCGCCTGATAACCGCTGCCGATGGTACTGCGGTCGAAATAGGCGGTATGGGCGAGACGGGCGTTGACAGTCATGCCACTCCATACGGATGCCGTGGCAAACAGCGAGCAGTGTATCCCATTGCCATGAAAAGACGGGAAACAGAACGTGTGCAGTATTCCGCTCTCATGCAGATAGACACGGCTGTCGTAGTCGTCGGTATCAAAATATGCCGCCGAAAGACTGACACTGAAACAAGGCCGCCTGTGCCCCACACGCCCCGAAAACATCCACCCCCGGCTGACATCGTCTCCGCCAGCCTGAGAAAAATCGGTCTGCGCGGCACAGTTCCAGTATCCTGCCGGCCCGGCATATACAGCACTGACACGCGCCCGATGCTCTGTACGCGGAACGAGAGCCGTCTTTTGTTCATTATCACGCTCTCTCAACCGAAGCCGATAGCGGCCTCCCACAGTCCAGGCACCGGCCTTATACGATGCCGAAAGCATGTTGTCTGCCGACTTTGACGACCCCGACACACGGTATCTCGGCCACGGGAAATAAGCGAAATCCGTATATGCCGACAGGCTCACGCGGCGGCTAATGTTCCAGTCGGCCGCCAGATACAGTCCGCTCTCGTTTCTGATGCTTCCTCCATCGCTGAAACCTCCGGCATAAAGAGACGTGTACCTGTATGAATAAAAACGCTGTACGGCGGTGAGCGACAATCCCCCCGCCACGGTCACACCTACGGTATTTATCGTGGCTATGGCACCGTGACGGTCGGTGGCCGTCTCGCCACGGAAAGTCAGGGCGCCAGCGATATATCCATAGTCCAAGCCAAGATTTACAAAATCACTTCCGGCAGCGTAATACTGACGGAAAACAGCGCCCGTCTTCGGCCTCAACTGCCTGTCGAGACGGGTATATACGGCCGTGGCTCCAACATGAATCCCGTCTGACGAGTAAGCAGCCGTAAGTCCTGCCGCCGCTGCATGGGTATTGTTTTTCTTCGCCATCTCCTCCGGACGGCGGTGATAGCCCGACGTGATTATGGTAGCCGCTGTGCCGTCGGCGTTCAGCGTGGCGTCCATCGGACGGTGAGAGACAAACACTCCTGCCTTTATCCGTCGCGACAGACGGGCGGTTGCAGCCGCACCGCGAAAGTATCCCGCCTCGGAACGCGACGAGTGCCCCCTGATCACGGCTCCCGAACGAGACGATCCTGAAAGCGCAGCCGTCTTTCCTATGCCGAATGAGTTGCCAAGCACAAGTCCCATGCCGGTCCGGAAGCGGTATTTGCCGACGGCAATGGTCTCAAACGGCCTGATGTCACGCATCACAACATAATATGAATAGTAGTCGTATCCGGTGTTGTTACCCGCCGAGAAAAACGGTTCGCCGGCATCATGGGCGCCCACCACGCCGGCCCGCAACCGGTAGCCGCAGTCAAAATCGTACCGGAACCAGTGCTTGAAAGGATAACCGAGATATCCGTTTATATCGCCCTTACGACTGTAAAACGGTATCTTCGCCGTGGCGACAAGCGTGTGGCGGCCGTTCTTTATGCTTTCGGAAAGCGGCCGGCGGCCGTCATGGGGCGGTTCGCCGGCATATACGAGACATTCGAGCAACCTGCGGCGGGCATTGTCAAGCGACGGTATCATCTGCAACTCGCCCGTTGTGCGCATCACCCCGTGACGGCCGATATACTCCTGTATGTCTTCTATCTGGCGGTCGGTGAGAAACGGCAACCGCTCAAGCCCGGTGCGCCCGGCGGCATTTATGTTTATCGGATGTTCCGCAACGGCCGACAACACATCGTGCATCTCTTCGAAAGCGGCTTCCGGTTCGTCTTCCAACGCCGCCATCTCACCCAGCACCGCTTCCCAGCCGGCACCCTGCTGGGCCGCCGACATCACCGGCACAAACAAGAAAAGAAGGCACAAAGCCTTCTTTTCCACATATTTCCTTATCGTCAAACAGTCTTTCATAGTATTCATTGTGTCGGTTTTGCGCCGGTCTGCCGGCCTGCTTACTGTATCTTGGAGGTCATCGGTCCGCGGACACCCTTGTAACCTTTAAGAAACGCCTTGGCCGAGCCGAAACTCAAAAACATGTCGAGCCTCACGGGTATGTGGTTTGTGTCGTCTGTCACATAAAACCTTATCAGCTCATGGTTCTTTCCGTCCTCGCGCTCTATGAACGAAAACACGAGACATCTGTACTTGTCGTTGGTACCTTCCATCTTGAAAGTCTCTTTCCCTCGGTATTTCAACCACGAGTTAGCCAGATGTTTAGCGTCGCTGATAGGCATCGGGATGTTCTGCCCTTTCTTCAAATTCCCGGTGTTGAAGTTACGCGCCCGTAGGAAGATGCTCATCATGTCGTATACGCATTTCTTGTATTCCGACTCCTTACGGATATGCTGCCCGGTGTGTTCGATACGGTGTTGCCTAAGGTGGCAGTTGCCGTTCGGATAGCTGTACCACAACTCATCGACGTAGTACCTGTCGCCTTCGTGCGCCCCCTTGCGGAAATAGAGCGGCGATAGATTCATGTCGCAGTATGAAAGGAGAGTGTCGCGCATTACAAACACCTTGTCGAGTTTGTTGTTTCCGCGTGTTATCAGACTGGTGCGATACGCCTTTTTTCCTTCATACACCGACTGCACGGTGCTCATGGACGCCGTGCCCACCTTCATCCAAATGAATTTCCAGTTGAAGAACAGGTCGTAATAGAGAAACTCTCCCGACTTGAAAGCCTTGTTCTCTATACCGCACTGAGCCGATACCGTGGTGGCCGACCACCTCTGTCCGACAACGAAAAACAACGCGACAACCAACAGCAATGCCGTCTTTGTCTTCAAACGGGTCCTCATCTTGCTTATATTTTCCATGTTTTTTCTTTTTGGTTTGACAAAAGTATATATCTTTCCAGCCACCCATAGCACTATGCCCGGCCGCAGACGCTCCGCAACAAGAACACCGGCCTTTCGTCACACGGCACCACGTACCACATCACCGGACCGGCCATATTACCGGATATTGCCTTTAAGCGTTCCGGGATAAGGCTTTCCGAGCTTGGCCGCCCGGTCGGCGTTTCTGTTTCTCAACTTCCTCTCCCTGTCTGGTTTTTGCTTCACTATGGCCCAAGGCTTCTGCCTTGCCACAGGCACCGCGGCCATATTCCAGTTATGGGTTATATCCCACTTGGCCTTGCACTCTATCTCCTTGGGATTGTAACAGACCGCCTCGGGTTGCAGATCGGCATGATAATCGCCTGTGTCCCACTTCCCGTTGCCGTTGACATCGGCGAAAGCGCGCATATAGTATTTGCCCGGCGCGAGATAGTAGAACTCGGCTGTGCCTCCGGTTACACGCGTCTGCTTGACAGGCTCGCCCGACCCGTTTAGCAATTGCACCACGAGCGTGGTGTCTTCCGTACCAGACAAGGTGACCATCAGCGAACCGAAATCATCGTTCGAGAGCACTCTTATGCCTTTCTTGACAGGCGACGACACCCGGCCGTATATGTCTTCAAAGGCAGCCGAGTCTATCTCTAGACTGTATTCAATGCCGGGACGCCACTCGGCGAGCAGCTCGTAGCCGCGCAAACGGCCCTCTATCGGCCTCAACTCGCACCGCGACCTGTACCAAAGCGTGTCTATCTTGGAGTAAAGATGGACGGCGGCTGTGTCGCAACGGGCCAAAGGCACCGGCATCTCGAATATGATTTTCCTGTCGGGCGCCATGGCCGACGGTATCTGTATGGAGGGTTCAAGAGGCTTTACAGGCATCACCGAGTCATACGGCTCTCCTTTCTTCTTTGCCTTCTCCTGCTCTTTCTGCCACTTCCCGAACTCACGCTCACGCTCTTTCTGGCGTCTCTCGTAAGACATCTTGGGCACCGCGTCTATCGTGTCGGTACGGCTGACGAGCAACCCGGTGGTGTCCGTCGTCATGTAGGTGACCTCCATCTGCAACGTATCGCGATTGACAAGGGCGGTGTCTTTGAGCCAGTAATAGACCGTGTCGAGTTTCTCGGACGACTCGACCAAGAATGCGTCCGAGGCGTCGAAGTCAAGCCCACGCACTGACGGCAGACTGTCGCTGCCCGCCGTGAAGTAGAAACCGATCTTCCTGTGGTCCTGACGTTCCGTTTTCAGAAGATAGCGGTCTGTCTGCGGAGCGGTGAAAGCCAGCAGCGTTATATCGTCTGGATAATGATGGGTATAGGGCACGCGGATGATCGAGTCGATACGCAGCGAGTCGCGCCATACGGTGTCTTGCCTTATGTCGGGCTTGCTGCTCGGCTCGAACGTGGCGTGACTGAAAGCCAGCATCTCGCTCTTCTGGCTGTAAACATAGTCTCCGTCGGCGTCTTGCAGGGCATATATGCGGTATGTTCCGGGAGCCACGCCCTTGATGACGAAGCGTCCGCGGCTGTCGGTGCGGCTCACGCGCATCATCGGCCTGGTGACGAACGCCGTGTCGGACAAGTCGTCGTAAAGCCCCACGAGTATCCCTTTCACCGGTTCGAGATTGGCCGCTTCGAGCACGTTACCCGCCACCTCGAACGTATCTATGCGCTCACCGGTGGAAAAAGTGTATGTATAGTTACCCATCGGGTTGCCCTCGTTGTTGTCGCTTATTGCGTCTGAGAAGTCTATCGTGTACGTGGTGTTGGGCTTGAGGGTGTCTTTCAGTTCGATGATTATCCGCTTGCCGGCGGCTTTAATGTCGGCCGGCTCTATCTGCGGGGGCGATATCACCACTTTGTTGACGGCGTCTTCAAGCTTTATGAACTCGTCGAACGTTATGGTTATCCTCTTGCCCCACACTCCGGTTGCCTTGTCGGCAGGCGATGTGTACAACACTCTTGGCGGAGTGTCGTCATACCATCCGCCGTCGGGCTGTCCCATACGGGCGCACGACAACAGTGTGGCTACGAGCGACAACGCCAATATATGTAAATGCTTTCTGCCCATAATGATTCGTTATGCCTTGCTCTGCTCGTTGAGTGTCATCATCTGCTCCATGATGTCGCGGCTGTTGCTCAGTCGCGGTATCTTATGCTGTCCGCCCAGCTTGCCTTTCAGTTTCAGCCAGTCGTTAAACAGGTTTGGCCGTGCCTCCACTATTTCGAGATGTTGCAAGGTGATGTCCTTATAACGTTTGGCCTCGTAGTCGCTGTTAAGCTCTTGCAGGCGCCTGTCGAGCAACCCGGCGAAGCGCCCAATGTCGTCAGGCCGGCGCGTGAACTCGATGAGCCACTGGTGGCGGCACTTGGCCTTGTCGTCCATGAACACCGGCGCGGCCGTATACTCGCTGACCTCGGCTCCCGTCTCGGCGCATGCGTAGGCAAGTCCCTGCTCGGCATTGTCTACGATAAGCTCCTCGCCGAAAGCGTTGATGAAACTCTTGGTACGGCCGGTTATTATGAACTTATAAGGATTGACCGACGTGAAGCTCACCGTGTCGCCGAGCACGTAGCGCCACAGCCCGCACGAGGTGGATATCACCATGGCGTAGTTACGCCCCGTCTCAACGCCCCACAGCGGAACCACCGCCGGGTTGTCCGTGCCGAACTCGTCCATGGGTATGAACTCATAGAACACGCCGTAGTCGAGCATCAGGAGCATTGACTTGTCGGCCGGATCGTCCTGCAAGCCGAAGAAGCCCTCGCTCGCGTTGTATGTCTCCATGTAGTGCATGTCGGGCGAGGTTATCAGTTGCTCATACTGCTTGCGGTATGGCGTGAAAGCCACTCCGCCGTGGAAAAACACCTCGATGCCCGGCCAGACCTCTTCCAGATGCGTCTTGCCTGTCAGCTCCATCACCCTTGTGAGCACCGAGAGCATCCACGAAGGCACTCCGCTCAGGTTGGTGATGTTCTTGCCTGCGGTCTCCCGCGCTATGCGGTCGCGCTTGACCTCAAAGTCAGACAGCAGCGCCGTCTGCTTGCATGGCACGCGCACCAGATTTGCGAGCGGTGTGATATTCTCTATCAATATGGCGCTCAGGTCACCCACGAGACTGTCTCTCAGATTGTAGTTCGGAGAGTGGCTTCCGCCAAGGATAAGTCCCTTCCCGTCAAACATGCGGCTCCTGGGATTGTTGCGCAGGTATATCGCCACAGCGTCCTTGCCGCCCTTGTAGTGCAGGTTTCTCAGTCCGTCGTCGCTCACGGGTATGAATTTGCTCTTGTCGTTGGTCGTCCCCGACGACTTGGCATACCACCTCACTTTTCCCGGCCACAGGATGTCGCGCTCTCCGTGACGCATCCTGTCGATGTCACCTTTCAGTTCCTCGTAAGTGTTCACGGGGGTGTTTCTCGCGAAATCATCATATCCTTTCGCGCTTCCGAAAAGGTGGTTGCGCCCATACTCGGTTTCCTTGGCATGTGCAAGAAGCCGCCTCAACACCTCGCGTTGCAGCGTCTCTCCGTCGTTTATGTGCTTTTCCAGTTCTTTCTGCCTGTGCAGGAAGACATTCCGCACTATTCCTGTTATGCTCATAATGATTGCAAAGATACGGCAAACTTTTGGAAGTAGGCCGCTTTTCACTATTTTTAAGGATAAAGCCGGAATACAGTCCTTTCTTCCGGCACATACGTTCATTATCACACAGATATATTTCTCATGTATTTTATATTAATTATTGCATGTATTTTATCTCAAAAATATATTCTCATGTCTTTTGTCTCAATTATTGCATGTATTTTGTCTCAATATATTCACACGTATTTTGTTTTCATAAACATATCGTTTATCATTAACAAGACACTTGGAAAAACAACATTCCGTAAAACGTAGAAAAAGGAATAAAATATTTACAAAACGCTCTCCATACTTCGCCCGTTTCAAAATTAAAATCCAATGCCCGGAAATAAGCGAATTATGAGCCGCTTTACGCAAGTGTCTGTGCGTCAGCTTAATATACCTTTCACACCTGCCTCCCCTATCAAACCTACCCCACCTACCCTCACGAATTTTTCCATTCAGCGTCTCGTTGCCTCGCATTCAGACGCTAAACGGAATGCAACGGGACGCTGAACGCGACGCAACCGGCAACCAAACGCACTCCAACGGGCATCCCGTTGCGGAAAAAACCGCTTTTTACCATCCGTCGGAAAGCGGCATATCGCATTGCATATAGCGTTACGTATCGTCTTCATTTTCTATTCCAACAGAAAACAAAATGTTAAATCCATGACTTTTTATTTACGAAACAATGATTGAAAGAATACCGCTTATCCGCCACAGTAAAGCAAACGGAATAAAAACCGGCCGGAACCGGCATTTGAACAACAGGAGGAAGACAAAACAAATCAATGAAAAAACGAGCCTCATACAAACGGAACAGAGATTTTTTAATTGACAGAGGACGGGATTTGGACAAATATGGAAAATAAAGCGAAATGAACATAAACCGGCCGCAAGCAACAATGAAATGAGATTTAACCTCGGAGAAAACGAAATTTAACTTTCAGTCTGCAACGTTATACGGGATATTTCGCTATTTTTGCAAAATACGACCGTCCGTAAACATAGACTATATCAACGGGCTATCAAACATAAAAAAACTACAAAAAAACGGAGTATGGAACAATATAAGGCTGACGAAGAGCGATACTCAGGACTGATGGAGTACAGCCGCTGCGGACGTAGCGGGGTGCTGCTGCCGAAAGTGAGCCTCGGGTTCTGGCACAACTTCGGCGGAGTGGACGACTACGGCCGAAGCAGAAATATAGTACGCTATGCGTTTGACAACGGCATCACACACTTCGACCTGGCAAACAACTACGGGCCGCCATACGGCAGTGCCGAGGAGACGGTGGGGCGGTTGATGGACGATGATTTCAGGCCATACCGCGACGAACTGTTCATAAGCACGAAGGCGGGATACGACATGTGGCCCGGGCCATATGGCAACTGGGGTTCAAGAAAATACCTTACGGCGAGCCTCGACCAGAGTCTCAGGAGGATGAGGATAGACTATGTCGACCTGTTTTACAGCCACCGCTATGACCCCGAGACACCTCTCGAAGAGACATTGCAAGCTCTCGTGGACATAGTGCGCTCGGGAAAAGCCCTTTATATCGGCATATCGCGCTGGCCGCTGCACGCACTAAGAGTTGCCATAAAGTATCTCAGGGAGCATGATGTGCCGCTGCTGATATATCAGGGACGGCTGAACATGATAGACCGGACACCGGTGGAAGAGGGTATAACAGACGAGTGTGAGCGCGAGGGAGTGGGATTCATCTCGTTCTCACCGCTGGCACAAGGGCTGCTCACCGACAGGTACCTGAACGGCATACCGACAGGCAGCCGCATGTCGAAAGGCAAATTCCTGAAAACGGAAATGCTGACACCCGATCTTCTCGAACGGCTCAAAGCACTGAACGCAAAAGCGGTCGGGCGAGGGGAGACGCTGGCGGAGATGGCTCTGGCCTGGGTGCTGCAACATAGGGCGGTGACCTCGGTGCTGGTGGGAGCAAGCAGTACGGAGCAATTGTCTGCAAACCTGAAATGCCTGAAAGCGGAGAAAGTGGAAGAGGATTTTTTTTAAAGTTAAAAAAGAGTTTTATTGGAAGTCAAAGAAAGGTTGTTTGGAAGTGAAGGAGGGATATTTGGAAGTTAAAGGAGGCTTGTTTGGAAGTTAAGTGGGTATTTGGAAGTTAAGGAAGTTATGGCAGGCACTGCCTGCCATAACTTCCTTTAACTTCTTTAACTTCCAAACAAGCCTCCTTTAACTTCCAGACAATCACCCTCTGACTTACAATAAAGAAACACATCAACAGAAAAAAACTTATGCCCATACATAGAATCATCGTAATACTGACCGCAATGCTTGCGGTATGCGCCATGGAGACAATGGCACAGGAGAAAGACAAGAATGCCAATGCGGAAGACAGGCAGCCCGACATGGACAGCCCGACATTCGTGCCGATGGTGAAGGTTGGAAAGGTGCTCGACGGCAGCGACAGCATACAGTACATGGAAATGAACAACGTTTATGTATACCCCGAACTGGAATTCAAGAACGAGAAACAGGCAAGAAACTACTCGAGGCTGGTGAGGAACGTGAAGACGGTGCTGCCCATAGCGAAAGAGGTAAACAAAATCATCATCGAGACATTCGAATATCTCGAAACACTGCCCAACAAGAAAGCACGGGACGAGCATATGAAGAAAGTGGAAGACGGAATATACAAACAGTATAAGCCGAGAATGAAAAAACTGACTTATGCGCAGGGCAAACTGCTCATAAAACTGGTTTACAGAGAGTGCAACTCATCGTCATACGACATTCTCAAAGCATTCCTCGGCCCGATAAGGGCAGGTATGTGGCAGGCGTTCTCGTCGATATTCGGAGCCAGCCTCAACAAGGAATACAAACCGGAAGAGACCGACCGCCTCACAGAGCGCGTGGTGCTGATGGTGGAAGCGGGGCAGATATGATTTATTGAGGAGTTGGGGAGTAAGGAGATATGCTACTTGTTGGTTAAGTCTGTACATAAAAGACATGAAAGTAATCACGACTCTACAGCTGTTCCCATTATTCTTCAAAGCACATCTACTTACTACACAACTACTTACTCCTAAGAAAAATACTCCCTCAACTGCGAGGCATACGAAGCGAGCGCCTCGCAACTGCTGTTGCCGAAGCGTTGCCATATACGCTGGCACGGCAGGAGCAACGGGCTGAACACAATATCAGTGCGGTTGAGATACGGATCGCAATGCTGGAACACATCCATTATGTCGGCGACATCCGCCGCATGCAGCCCTATGGTCCTCGCAAGTTCGACAACCTCGGGCGTATCGGCTACCATCGTGATCGGCGTGAGACGGAAATAAAGGTCGAGAATGAGTATAAGCATCACCGGGGTTACGGTCTCACCGTCGGCCACAGGGCGGAAATCGCGCTCAAACGTCTCGTTGGTCTCCACGCCGTCATAGAAACTTCCCGAACTGTTGAAACCGCTCATGGCACGTAACAGACCAACGACCCGCGACAGCCTGCGCGGATTTGAACCGTAATTACTCCACAGGCGCTCCATCCGCGGAGTGTCTATATTGGCGATTGAACACATCCGTGCAAACAGGGCGGCGGGCGGAATATGCAGTTCGAGACACAGTTCCACCATCGGACGACTGTACATCGGCTTTATGCCGACAGGGCGCCGAAGATACAACTGCATCAGCAACAGCCAATAATCATCGTGCCATACATACGGTTTTGACATAATCCTTTATTACAATAATAATCGGTTAGTTTTGCAAATATAGCTATTATTTTCTATATTTGCAGTGCCGGTACATCTTTTTATGACCGCAATACAAACAAATCATGACCATAAAACAAACAAACCTATGAGAAAAACCATCATCGCGGCGATACTGATATTCACGCCGGCAAGTGTCGGAGCGCAATCGGTACGCAAGGAAATAAGCGAAAACCTGCATCTCTCGGCAAGCAACCACCTTGCCTATCCAAATCCCAGGCCTGGAGCGATGACAGCTCCCCCTGACGGCAAAAAGCCTTTCTATATAAGTCATTACGGCCGACACGGTTCGAGATTTCTCATCGGCAAAGACGAATATGACGCGCCATACAGTACGCTGGCCAAAGCAGACAGCGCGGGAGCCCTGACCGACACCGGCCGCGACGTGATGCGACGGATTGCCGCCCTGCGCGATGAGGCACGAGGACGACTCGGCGAACTGACCCCGCTCGGCGCGCGACAGCACAGGAACATAGCCCGAAGGATGTATGAACGGTTTCCTGAAGTGTTTGCCGGAAACGCCAACATAGACGCAAAAAGCACCGTGGTGATAAGGTGCATACTGTCTATGGAGAACGAGCTGCTGCAACTCACGGCACTCAACCCTATGATAAACACCACCCACGACGCCAGTGAGCACGACATGTACTACATGAACTTCAACGACAAGAAGCTAAAGGCGAAAGCCCGGCCGAAAAGCGCCGAGCGGGTATACAGGGAGTTCTGCAATGCCTATCCCACTCATAAAAGACTTATGACGGTGCTGTTCGCCGACACGGCGTACGCCAACAGAAACGTGGATGCAGAAAAACTGAGCGACAGGCTTTTCAAACTTGCATCCAACATACAGAACTGCGAGTCGAGACGAGACATCACACTATACGACATCTTCACCGACGAGGAACTATACCTGAACTGGAAAAAGAACAACGTGAGATGGTATATGACATACGGAGCATGCCCGCTCAACGGCGGAACACAGCCTTTCACACAGCGGAACCTGCTGCGCCGCATTATCGAAGAGGCCGACAGCTGCATAGCGTTGCCTAAACCTGGAGCCACCTTGCGCTTCGGCCACGAGACGATGGTGCTGCCATTGACATGCCTTCTCGGCATAAACGGATACGACATGGAGGTCAGCGACATGGAGAAGCTCGAAAAAAAAGGCTGGATCAACTACCGGATATTCCCCATGGCGGCCAACATCCAGTTTATCTTCTATCGTGAAGGACCGGACGACGACGACGTGATCTTCAAGGTGTTATTAAACGAAAACGAGGCAACGCTGCCCTTGAAGACCAACATAGCCCCATATTATCGCTGGAAAGACTTCCGCAAATACTATCTCGACAAAATCAACTCGTTCAAGGAATGACCGCCCGCATGGCGGAAAACGCTTTTCAACAAAGTCTCAAACGCTCCTCATCGGAGTATTGAAGGTTTTTCATCGGAGTTTTGATTGCGGAGCGGTCAGTGGGATATACCGCAGGAAACATACGTTGCCCGCCATTCACCGGCAATATGTCCCACTGGCCGCTCCGCAATATCCGCTTTCAGAAAACCTACTCTCCTTTCACCTTATAAGCCAGCGCATACATACGCATCTGCTTCACCATGGCCAGCAATCCGTTGCTACGGGTAGGACTCAGGTGGTCTTTCAGACCGATACGGTCTATGAAATACAACTCGGCATCGAGTATCTCGGCGGGTGTGTGGCCGCCGAGCACACGTATAAGGAGTGCCACAATGCCTTTCACTATCAGCGCGTCGCTCTCCGCCGTGAAGTCTATCACGCCGTCGTGATAGTCGGCTTGAAGCCACACACGGCTCTGGCAACCGTCTATCAGGTTGCTTTCCGTCTTGTATTTGTCATCCAACGAAGCCTGCTCGTTGCCAAGATCTATAAGCAACTGGTACTTATCCATCCAATCGGTGAAGTCTGAGAATTCCTCGATTATCTCGTCTTGAATTTCATTTATAGTCATTATTGTATTATTTTGTCCGTTTCATTGAAAGATGTTGTCCGTTTTTATCAAGATACCATATCCTTATTATAGAAAGATGAAAAACATTCGATAATACCGACCTTGCTTTTCAAATATAAAAGAAAAGAACTCACATCATACCATAATGGGCGTTCCATCATTCCACTTTATCTATCCTGAACAACTTATCGCTCGGCCTCACCTTACCGGTAACGGCCACCGATACGCGTGTTCCCTTGCGGGCTACGTCCACAGGTCCGTGGTCGCCGTGAATTTCAGCGGTATCGATATACATCGCGCCTGTGGTCGGGCCGGTGACCAACAGCTTGTCGCCCACGGCGAACTCGGCGGCATCTACCGTGAACTCGGCTACCCCGAGCTTGCTGAAATACTTCACGCCGCGGCCCACATAGACCTTGCGCTCCGTGGCACATGAGCCGTAATGGCTGTTCCACTCGCCAAGCGTCTGCCCCTGGTAGTAACCGTCCCAGAAGCCGCGGTTGAACACAGTGGCGAGCCGAGCATCCCACCCGTCTTTCTTTTCCTCGGTAAACGTGCCGTCGAGCACCGACGCGATGGCCTCCTTGTAGCATCCCACCACGGTGGAGACATACTCCGGTCCGCGCGCACGCCCCTCTATCTTGAACACCCGCACGCCGGCTTTCATCATCCGGTCTATGAACCGCACGGTTTTAAGGTCCTTCGGACTCATGATATATTTGTTGTCTACAGCAAGCTGCGCGCTTGTCTCGTTGTCCGTCACTGTATACGAACGGCGGCATATCTGAACGCATTCCCCCCGGTTGGCGCTGCGGTTTGCCTCGTGAAGACTCATATAGCACTTACCGCTTATAGCCATGCACAGCGCCCCATGGCAGAACATCTCTATGCGTACCGGCTTGCCGGAAGGCCCGCAAATGTGCTCCCTCTCAATAGCATGGTATATCTCTTCCACCTGCTCCATGCGCAGTTCGCGAGCCAGCACCACCACATCGGCGAAGCGGGCATAGAACCGAAGCGCCTCGACATTGCTGATATTGAGCTGCGTACTGAGATGGACTTCCACCCCAACCTCACGGCAATATGTCATCACGGCCACGTCGCTGGCTATCACCGCCGATATTCCCGCCTCCTTGGCGGAATCCACCGTACGGCGCATCATGTCCATATCCTCGTCGTATATGATGGTATTCACGGTCAGATAGGTCTTTATTCCCTTCTCACGGCATGTGCCGGCAATATCCCGCAAGTCGTCCGCCGTGAACTCGTTTGCCGAGTGCGCCCTCATGTTCAGCCGTCCGATACCGAAATACACCGAGCCGGCGCCTGCCTGTATGGCGGCCGCGAGACTCTCGCGCGAACCCACCGGAGCCATTATCTCAAAATCGTTTATCGTATGTTCCATTATCGTTATATCATGAAAAAACTGTCCTCTTTCGTGTGAAAAGCAAGCCGTCGTATAATAAGATGCTCCGAAACAGATTTCATATATATTCGTTATCCGCTTCGGAGCATCTTCAAATAACCTTTTACCTATTCATAGGCAGCAGCTTCCGCTGCCGCTATGATGTCTTCTCTCGACGGTTCTTTCGGGTTGGCGGTGATGTCCGAGAGGTCGAACTCGTCTTTCACCGTCTCCACGCCGGTATTCCCCGCGCTCCCGTTCCGCCTTTCTTTCCTTACAGCCTGATCCTTGACCGGCTTCTCATCAGGCTCGGCCTGTATGGTGTCGGTTGTGTCGAGAGTCACTACCGGCGTTCTCCCGATGGGCTTATCATCATCGGCCACGGCCCGTGCCGGCTTTTCCTTCACGGTGCCAGCCTTGACCCTTTCAGCCTTTGCGGCAAACACGGCGTCGATAAACTGCGGCTCTTTCCGCAGACGCTGCAATGCCTCCTTGGCCGCCGCCTGCTGGCTTTCCTTCTTGGAGTATCCCCGTCCCGTTCCTGCCTCAAGCCCCTCGATGGACACTTTGGAAATAAATACGGGACTGACGTTGTCTTTCTCCATCTCCTCGCCCGCGAGCATGAACTCCATCGAGACCTTGTTCTTCTGCGTCCACTCTATCAGCTTGCTCTTGAAGTTGACCACCTTGTAGGCCACCTTGTCTATATTGACGAGCTGCGCGAGTATCCGCTTCTGCATGAAACGCATGCAGGCATCGTATCCACGGTCGAGATATATCGCCCCCACAAGCGCCTCGAAGGCGTTGCCGCCCATGTAGTTGTTGTGTGCGCAGTTGTGTCCCGACGACTTTATGAGGCGCGGTATGCCCATCTCGCCTGCCAGTTTGTTGAGCATGTCACGCTGCACGAGCTTGCTCCGGGTGTTTGTCAGGAAACCTTCACGCTTACCCTCGAAGTGGCGGTACACAATATCGCCCACCACGGCGTCGAGCACAGCGTCGCCGAGAAACTCGAGCCGCTCGTTGTTCAGCGGCTTTCCCTTGTCGTTGCGCCTGGCTACGCTCTTGTGCATGAGAGCCAGCTTGTAGTATTCTATGTGGTGGGGGTAGAACCCCATGATGTCATAAAGGGAAGAAAAAAGCTCCTTCTCCTTGCGGAAAGGGAGCTTGATCCTGTCTATGATATTGTTATTCAGCATACTTCTTGAAAACAACACAAGCATTGTGGCCTCCGAATCCGAAGGTGTTGCTTATAGCGGCGCGCACCGTTCTCTTCTGGGCCTTGTTGAAAGTGAAATTCAAGTCGTAGTCGATTTCTTCGTCGCGGTCGTCCTCGTCGTGGTTGATTGTCGGCGGGACGATGTCGTTCTTCACGGCGAGCACCGTTGCCATGGCCTCCACAGCGCCTGCCGCGCCGAGCAGGTGGCCGGTCATCGACTTCGTAGAACTGATGTTCAACTTGTATGCCGCGTCACCGAATACTTTCTTTATGGCCTTGGCCTCCGATATGTCGCCCACGGGTGTCGACGTGCCGTGCACGTTGATGTAGTCGATGTCCTCCGGTTTCAGGCCGGCGTCTTTCAGCGCGTTCTCCATCACGAGGCACGCTCCGAGACCCTCGGGATGCGACGCCGTGATATGATATGCGTCCGCGCTCGCGCCCTCGCCCACCATCTCGGCATATATCTTGGCTCCGCGCGCCTTGGCGTGCTCAAGCTCTTCGAGAATCAGACAGCCCGCGCCCTCACCCATGATGAAGCCGTCGCGGCTCTTGCTGAACGGGCGTGAGGCGTGTGCGGGGTCGTCGTTGCGTGTAGACAGCGCATGCATGGCGTTAAATCCGCCCACACCCACTGCACAGATAGCCGCCTCGGCGCCACCGCTCACCACTACATCGGCCTTGCCCAGACGTATCTGGTTGAAGGCGTCGGCCAACGCGTTGCTCGAAGACGCGCACGCCGATGTGGTGGCGTAGTTGGGTCCGTGAAATCCGAAGTGTATCGATATCTGGCCTGCGGCGATGTCGGCGATCATCTTGGGAATGAAGAACGGATTGAACTTAGGACCGTTCTCCTCGTTCACGCCATAGTATTTCACCTCGTCCTCAAACGTCTTGATACCTCCGATACCCACGCCGAATATCACGCCAACGCGTGTCTTGTCGATCGTGTCGAGGTTCATCTCGCTGTCTTTCACCGCCTGAATGGCCGACACGAAAGCCAACTGTGTGTAGCGATCCATCTTGCGCATTTCCTTGCGGTCGATGTATTCGGCAAAATTGAGGTTCTTGACTTCGCAACCGAACTGTGTCTTGAACTTCGAAGCGTCAAACAATGTGATGGGCGCGGCTCCGCTGACTCCGTTTACAAGGTTGTTCCATGTCTCCTCGGGGTTGTTGCCCACCGGGGTAACGGCTCCCAGACCCGTCACGACTACTCTTTTTAATTCCATGATGGTTATTTGTTTGTGGCGGAAAGCATCATTTTAAAGACACATACAAGACCACCGCCAAAACGGCAAAAGACGAGGGATGAAAGTTTTTGAACGCAACAGCATTCGGCTTTCAGCCTTCGTCTTTTGTCTTCCAGTGATAGTCTTTCAACTCGCGTCTTCCAACTTTCCGTCTGAAAAATATTATTTCGCGTTCTCCTCGATGTAAGTGATGGCGTCACCTACTGTACCAATTTTCTCAGCTTTGTCGTCCGGAATAGAAATACCAAACTCTTTCTCAAACTCCATGATGAGTTCAACTGTATCCAGAGAGTCGGCACCCAAATCGTTTGTGAAGCTTGCTTCGGGCTTTACTTCTGCCTCGTCAACACCAAGTTTATCAACGATGATTGCCTTTACTTTTGATTCAATTTCTGACATAATTGTAATGTTTAAAATGTTAATAATTTCTTCTTTTTGAAAAATACGGCTGCAAAGTAACTAATTTTTATTTAGTTACGCAAATTATTTCGAAAAAAAAGCACCGTTCATTGCACACAACGGGGGTGTTTGTGCAACTATTTAACGCTTTCGCCCTGTATTTCAGTCATATAAGACTGCATATACCACTATTTTGATTGCACATTGCAACATCATGGCACGTATATGCCGCCAAATGGGAACGCATTATATATAAATATGTGTCAAGATGATAACCGGCAAGATGCCCCAACGGCAACCACACTACATGTATCTCCGACCGGAAGGTGTCAATAATGTTTACAAAACGCTATCCATATTTCGCCCGTTTAAAAATTAAAAGCCAAAGGCCGGAAATAAGCGAACTATGAGCTGTTTTCCGCAAGTGCCTGCACGTCAGCTTAATACATCTTTCACATCTACATCCCCTATCAAACCTACCCCACCTACCCTCACGAATTTTTCCATTCAGCGTCCCGTTGCCTCGCATTCAGACGCTAAACGTAATGCAACGGGACGCTGGACGCGACGCGATTAGCTACCGAACGCGCTCCAACGGGCATCCCGTTGCGGAAAAAACAGCTTTTCACCATCCGGCGAATGGCTGCATATCGCATTAAATATAGCGGAATGTATCGTCTCCGCTTTCTATTTCAAAAGAAAACAAAGTGTTAAATACGTGACTTTATTATTACACACGCCGGCTGACGGAGACTACCGGAATGTCTCACGCCGCAACGGATAGTCGCCCCGCAGACGCTCGAAAGCCTCGGGCGACGATTTAAGTGCGGCGCTGTCTGTCAGCGGATTGTACAGTTCGAGCGGGTCGCCGGTATACACGAAGCCGGGCGGTAGCGGCGGAGCGACAACCGGCGGCGGCGGCACAAGTCCGAAAAAACGGCACAGGGCTGCCAGTGCCATATTGTCGGCGTTCACTTTCCCGTCGGCCGAATAGCCGGCGATATGGGGCGTGCCTATATATACCTTGTCGAGCAGGGCGCGGTCTATTTCCGGCTCGCCCTCCCAAGTGTCTATCACCGCCTGGCGCACCATGCCGCGGTCTATTGCCGCGCCGAGCGCGTCGCCGTCTACCACGGCACCCCGACTGGTGTTGATGATAAACGGCCTGCGTGCCAGACGGCCGAAGAACGCTTCGTCGGCAAGGTGGAACGTGGCATGGCGGCCGGAGGATGTGAGAGGCACATGAAACGTGATTACATCGGCCTCACGCTCTATCGTGTCGAGCCGCACGAAGCCTGTCCGGCCAAGCGGCGGGTCGCACACAAGCACGTTCATCCCAAGCTCACCGGCGGCGGCGGCCACGAGCGAGCCTACATGTCCGCAGCCTACCACACCGATGGTGGCACGGCAGAGGCACAGCCCGAAATCACGGGCAATCAGAAGCAGCGACGAGCGCACATACTGAGCCACGGAGGCGGCGTTGCATCCGGGGCAGTTGGTCCACGCTATGCCCGAACGGTCGAGAAAACGTGTGTCTATATGGTCATGGCCTATGGTGGCCGTGGCCACGAAGCGCACCCGGCTGCCGCCGAGCAGGGTCTCGTCGCAGCGTGTGCGGGTACGCACTATGATGGCGTCGGCATCGCGCACGTCAGCGGCGGTAATGGCCGCGCCGGGCATGTACACGGCATCAGGCGTGACGGCGGCCACCGCCTCACGTATATACGGAATCTTGTCGTCTATCACTATCTTCATCTTATCATGCTTTTTACAGGCAGAGGAAGAGCGGGGCCGCGGGGCCGCAGGCCCTCGTCCGTGCCATGTATCGTTGCCGGAAACAAAAGTAACTAAATTTCACATAAAAAGATTGCAATAAAAGTAAAAACTTATCTTTTAATTACGTAATTGGAAAAGTTTGAGTATATTTGCATCAGGATAACCGCTGCACGGCACTGCGCGGCCTTCATGAAAACGGACGGTTTTCACGGTGTCAGCCGCAAGCGGAAACAATACAATAACAATAAAAGAAACATACAGATAAACTATGTCATTTACAGAACAATGCAACACCATCTTCAACCAGGCGATAAGAGACTATCACCTGACGGATGACGTGGACACCCAGATAAACAACCCGTACGACAACAACACCATAGAGCACAACCTGTACATGAAGTGCTGGATAGACACAGTGCAATGGCATCTGGAAGACATAATCAGGGATCCTCACATAGACCCGCTCGACGCCCTCGCACTGAAAAGGCGCATAGACCGCAGCAACCAGGACCGCACGGATCTCGTGGAGCAGATAGACAGCCACTTCCGCAGCGAGTACGGCAACGTGACACCCATGGCGGACGCAAGACTGAACACCGAGAGCCCGGCGTGGGCGGTGGACAGGCTGTCCATCCTCGCACTCAAAATATACCACATGAAGGAACAGACCGAGCGCACTGAGGCATCACAGGAACACAGGGCCACATGCACGGCAAAGCTCGACGTGCTGCTCGAACAGCGGAAAGACCTCTCGCTGGCAATAGACCAGTTGATCGAGGACATCGCCGCCGGAAAGAAATACATGAAGGTATACCGGCAGATGAAGATGTATAACGACCCGGCCACAAACCCGGTGTTGTATAAGAATAAATAATGGTTTGAAAAGGCTCCGCACTCCAAGATAAACAACAAGATGAAGAAAGAGCATATTCTGGTCATCAGGTTCTCGGCTCTCGGCGACGTGGTGATGGCCGTACCGGTGGTGTACTCGCTCGCCAAAACATATCCCGACGTGCGGATAACGGTGCTGAGCAGGGCGTATGCACGCACTTTCTTCGAAGACCTCGCGCCGAACATCAACTTCATGGAAGCCGACCTCAGGGGTGAGTACAGCGGAGTGAGAGGACTGAACAAGCTCTACCGCAGGCTGACGGCAAAGAACTTCACGGCCGTGGCCGACCTGCACAACGTGCTGCGATCGGACTATCTGCGCATGAGGTTCAACATGAGCCGCTACAACGTGGCCCACATAGACAAGCACCGCAAGGCCAGAAAGATGCTCACGGCGGAAGAAAACAAGGCCATGGAGCAGCTGCCCACATCGTTCGAGAACTATGCCGACGTGTTCGGCAGGCTGGGATACCCGATAAAGGACATGTCGTTCAAGTCGATATTCCCGCCGGAGGGAGGCAACCTCAACCTGCTGCCGGCCATCATAGGACCGAAAAAAACATTCGGACAGTGGATAGGATTTGCTCCGTTCGCCGCGCACAACGGAAAGATATATCCGCCGGAAAAGATGCTCGAAGTGATAAAGATGACAAAAGCGGAATACCCGCAAGCACGCATTTTCCTCTTCGGGCGGGGCAAAAGGGAAGACGCCCTGTTCCCGAAATGGTGCGGAGAGACAAGCGACTGCATTAACGTGGGAGAGCACATGGAAACCATGCAGCAGGAACTGATACTCATGAGCCACCTCGACGCAATGGTGTCTATGGACAGCGCCAACATGCACCTTGCATCAATCACCGGCACGCCGGTAGTAAGCGTATGGGGAGCGACACATCCGTATGCGGGATTCATGGGATGGAAACAGGACACGGCAAACGCCGTACAGGAAGACATGCCATGCCGGCCGTGCAGCGTATACGGTAACAAACCGTGCATGCGTGGCGACTTTGCCTGCATGAACAACATAGCACCGAGACGGATTTTCGACAGGATAAAGGCCGTGGTAGGATGAAAAGACAAAAAGAAGATGTGAAAGACAGGGCGGCTTTGAGAAACGCCGCAATGCCACAATATAAACGCCATTGACAACGGCTTGAAAGGCCGAAGAGCCGACACTCCGGCAACAGGCAACCGGAACAACAGTGAAAGAAGCGCGATGAAAAGCCCGCAAAGCAGTGGCGACAATAAAAAGGCTGGACATAAACAGCATATAACTAACAGTATTATCAACCATTTAAAAACAAAAAGATTATGAAAAAGTATGTTTGTGACGTCTGCGGATACGTTTACGATCCGGCAGTGGGAGACCCAGAAAACAACATTGCACCAGGAACAGCATTCGAAGATATACCCGAAGATTGGGTATGCCCGCTATGCGGAGTGGGAAAAGACGAGTTTTCCGAAACAGAATAAAAAAACAAACGCTCTTCATTCAGTGAATGGGGAGCGTTTGTTTTTTTTATTGAGGAGTTGGTTGTGAGGAGTTGAGGAACAAGTTACTCCTCACTACCTACTTACCCAAGAATTTATACATTATTATCCCGGCGGTAACGGACACATTCATGGAGTGCTTCGTGCCGAACTGCGGTATTTCAAGACATCCGTCGCACATGTCTATCACCTCCTGATGCACTCCTTTGACTTCGTTCCCGAGCACTACGGCATAGCGACGGCCGGCAACGGGAACGAAATCGTGCAGCATGGTGCTGCCTTCTACCTGCTCTACGCCATACACCTCGTAGCCTGCGGCATGCAAAGCGTCGACAGCCTCAACGGCCGTGGCAAAATGTTTCCACTCCACACTGTCCTCGGCTCCGAGCGCCGTCTTGTGTATCTCGGTGCTTGGCGGGGTGGCGGTGATGCCGCACAAGTATACGGCCTCTACGCGGAAAGCGTCGGCCGTGCGGAACACACTGCCTACGTTATACATCGACCGCACGTCGTCGAGCACAACGACAAGCGGCAATTTCTCGGCCTGTTTGAAGTCCTCGACCGTCAGGCGGCTCATCTCTATCGTTCTTAATTTTCTCATAATCCCTATATAAAATAATGTGAACCTGCCCATACGGAATTTAACGCGTACCGGAACCAAGCAAAGAAACTCGCAGGCAGGATTATTTATAGCTTGCAAAGACAGTGAAAACCGAATGCGGTGAAAACAGTGTCTTTACCGCTGGGACACAGCCTATCTTGCTGCAAAGATACGCAAAAACGCCCGACCACACAAAAAATATAGTGGTCGGGCGATGTCTTTTTCATATCCTTTGCCGCCGGCTTCTTAATCAAAGGAAGCTTTTCTTTGGCTTTTTCACGGCAGGCTTCGTAGCCGGAACATCGGTATTCCGCTCGGTGGGCACGGCGGGCGACGTGCTGTCAGTCGCCGGAACTGCGGTATTTGACGGTGCCGGCTGCGGCTTGACGTTTCCCGTAACACCCTGCGTGTCGGCACGGCGAAGCAGATAGGCATGCGAAATAATCACGTTCACCCGGCAGTGTGTCTGTCCGGAAGCCGCACGGTCGAAGTCGTCTATCAACTCAATACCCGCACAGAATTGCTTGTAGCCCGGGTTCTTGCCTGTGAACATGTTGCCAAGCCAGAGGTTGGTACGCTTATGCTCGGCATTGGCCACTATGGGACGGCCGCCGTTGAAACCCTCCACCCCGCTGTACAGAATGGCTTGCATCACGTTGATACAAGCGTTTTCCAGCGCTTCCTCACGGTCGGCAGCGAATCCGTCAGAGGTGAACACGGCCGTCTGCGCGTCGGCATCGATGATGCTTATCCGTGCCCGTGAGTCCTGGGCGGCCACCGTCAACCTGACGACCGGCAAAGCAATGACGGCAAACAGCCGCATATATTTAAAACAGTGTAGCATATATTTTGAGATGACAGATGATTATTTAACAGTCAGGCCGCTTATTGCAGCAAATTGTCAAGTCCCTTGTCTATCGTATCGAACAGTGATTTCTTCGCACGGCTTACCACTGTCATCTTCACTCCGGCCTTATGTTTTGCCTGAATATCCTTTCCACCGTTCTTCACCTCGCACAGTGTCATATCTTCGGCCACCACCTCTTTGGCTTTCAGCTCGCCGATTTTCTTGCGCACGTTGCGGTTAGCGACGGTCACTTCGCTAAACACTTCGAATATCTGTCCCTTCTGAATGCCTTGTGCCGAGCCTGTCGTCACATACACCGTAACGGCTCCTTTCTTTTCATTCTCCTGCTCCAAATCGACAATTTCGGCCTCTACCTTGAAGTTCTCGTCCACAAACTTCTTCATGGCGCCATGCGCTTTCTTCACCACCGCAATGGCCGCTTCTTCCTCAGTCTTGTTCAGTGAGCTAAGGTCGGTATAGTTCTTTGACGCAACAGACTCACCCGTCTCAATGTCGGTGACAGTCAGCGTGTAGCTCACATGCGATGTGTATGTCGTCTTTCCGTCCTTTACATCTTTATCGTAAGTCATAGTGTTCAGCGTACCGCCGATTACATAGTTGATGCCTTTCTCACCAAATGCCTTCAACCGCTCGTTGGTTGTGGCCGGCAGGTCGGTCATCACGTTAACATCGACGACCGTAAGGCGTGTGGTGGCGTTCAAGCCGGCGATAATATCGGTGCGGAGAGCATCTACCACATCGCTCGTCTCGGTGGTGTTATCGGCAAATTTATCGACAACCACCACTTTCTTGTCCTGTGCGGAAACGGTAAGCACTGCGCAAACCATGGCCGCAAAAACAATAACTCTTTTCATAATAATCTGTTTTTTAAGTTTGTAAACGTTATAAATAATACTAATATCATAATAAATATCCATCGGCTGTATGTATGGCCCGGAGGTCACTTCTTGTCCTGAGCCAACCTTAATCCAACGGTGGGACGGGCTTCGTGCTGCTTCATGTGCGAGCGGTGCGATGTATGTCCGAGCCATCCGACGGTATCGTAAGCGCCTCCGCGCACCACACGCTCATAGCCGTCGGCATCGTTGCGGGGATTGTTGGCCGACAGTGCCGTGTAGCGCTTGATGAAGTCCTGGCACCATTCGGCCACGTTGCCCGTCATATCGCACAGTCCAAACACATTGGGGCGCTTGCCGCCGCATGCAGCCGTACCACTGCCGGTTACGGCGACATCATCCAACCGTGAGCCACCGGAATAGCTGTCGCCCGATGCCGTGCGCCCACGGGCGGCATATTCCCATTCGGCCTCGGTAGGCAGACGAAACTGTTGGCCGGTCATGCTGTTGAGCCGGGCTATGAACTGTTGGCAATCATCCCATGACACATTCTCCACGGGGAGGTCGCCGCCCTGATGAGCGGACGGATTGCTGCCCATCACCTTCTGCCACAAGGCTTGTGTCACCTCGGTCTTGCCGATGGCAAACGTGCCTACCGTGACACTGTGTGCCGGCTTGTCCATGCTGAAAGTGCTGTACTTGTCAAGCTCCCGCTGCGAACCCATGGTGAAAGTACCGCCTTCCACGAGCACCATCTCATACGATACACCGTCGAGAGAGAGGCTTCCGGCAGCCACCATGTTCATGCGGTAGTCGACTGTACGTCCAAGACGGATATCCACCTCGGCCGTCTCATCGTTGTAGCCGTCTGCCCGAAGTGTCAGCTTATGGCGCCCCTCGGTACCCTTATATACAAAGGGTGGCACACCGCCTGAAATATGTTTCACTCCGTCTACATAGAAATCGGCACGGCTTACATTGCTCGCCACGACAACGGTTCCTTTCGGATCGGTGTCTTTTTTGACGATGGTGTCTGTCTTGTTGGCCAGCACAAGGTTGCATACGAGTTTGTCTTTCGGCGTGAGGCCTTCTATAAGTGCCGCTTGAAGGGGAATGCGGTTTGTGCCGTTACCTTGCAGCACCACCGTGACTGCCTCGGCATATTCGCGTGTCGCGTTATCGCTCGCGTCTTTCAACTGCTCCAACCGCTTCCATTGGTCGTCGGTCCACTGCCCGTTGGCCGAATCATCCATCTTGCGGTAGGTATCGGCCGCATCGGCGGCCGCTGTCTTCAACTGCCCTATCCGCACTGTATTGACAACAAATGAATACTGATAGGTGCCTTCTCCGGTAAGAGTACCCTCGCCACCGGATACCTTTACCTTATCGCTTATCTGCACATCGAGTCTCACCGGACTCTTGATATCTATCAGTGCCTCGGTGGGCTTCTCGCCTTTGGCAAAATATGCGTTCTTGTCGATACGTTGGGTAGACGGCAAAAGGATAGTGGCCGGCTCGTCAATACGGAAGTACCGGTATTCATCCGGATTGACATTGAGCTGGTCTGACTTACCGGCGATGGGACTTCCTTTTTTATTGACTACGAACACCCGGCTCTTGCCTTTCGACACGTCGAGCAGCAACTTGAACTCGTAATGGCCGCCGACTTGCCGGCTTTCGGTGCATACAGGCTCGTCTTTATTTGTCGTCCGTATCACGTAATCAGGCTTCTTTGCCAAGAAGATGACTCCCGCCTTACCGTCGAGAGCCGCTTTCTCCTGCCGGTCTTTCACCACATTAAGCATATTGTCGCTGTCCTGCGCCAATACATGCAAAGGTATCGCCGCATACAGGATAAGCAGCCATAATATTCTTGTCATTGTTTTCATTACTATTTTGTTTTTATTAGGAGTTGGGGAGTAAGGAGTTGAGGAGTAAGTAAACGTCTATTGGGAGCTGTGGAGTAAGTAGTTGAGAAGTAAGTAAACATCCATTATGAATTGAGGAGCAAGGAGTCGGGAAATAAGTAAAATACCATCAAGGTAAGAAAACTTATCATACCGATGCCGTTAAACGGCTTTTTTACCCTCTTACTTCCTAAACCCCCTTTACCTTTTTACCTTTTTACCTTTTTTACCTTTTTACCCTTAAACACCCTCCAAATATCTTACGGTATCATGTCTTCCACCGAACTGATATTGAATATCTCCTCTTCCGGCAGTTTCTGGGATGTACCGCCTGCGGCAATCATCGTCGGCTGCCATGTACGCACATGGATCACAGGGTTCTGCTCGTCGCGGAAGTCCCACAATAGGAACACATATCCGTCGTCGCTGTAACTGCTCGACCGCCATTCCTGACGCAACCGCACGCCATAAAAGTCGGGATTGTTGCGCGATTGGGTGATGCCCGGACATCCGCCTCCACTTCCACCGTCGCCTATTTCGCTGAACTTCACTTCTATATACTTGTTGCGCAGGAACGCACGGCGCAGGTTCGACAGATACTGCTGCTTGTTCTGACGGTTGTATTCCACCTTGGCATTAGACTGTCCGAGATCGTCCGGCTTCGACATCACCACCTTACCGGTAATGATAAGCGCGTCGTCGCTGAATATCTTCTCCATAAAATTGAGGTTCTTCGTGCAGTAGGCTGTACGGAACTGCTCTATGTAATCGAGGATAATCATGCGCCGTTCGGTCTCAACCACCGAGCCACACCGCTCCATACTCTCCGAAAGCTGAGCGTCGAGAGCGAAACGGAAGTCGGTGATCATCCCGTCTTTACCGAACTCTATCACCGCTTCCTGATACGTACCGCTGGTGAACGCCTCATCCTGCGGGTCGATGATAAGCGGTATCTGACGCAGCAGATAACCTTTCTTCAACGGCCAGCAGCGGTCCACTACTTCCTCGTCGTCACAGTAGAAGTGCACCGTCGACCATAACGTGACGAGCATGTTCTTGGCGTGGTCGTCCATTTTGAGACCCGCCGTGTTCACATCCCGATTACCGTTATACGCATTGTTTATCTCAGTGAGCACCTCGCCGAGGTTCTGTTGCATCTTCTCTATAATCGCCGGATCATCAAATCCCTCGTCGGTGGTTATAGTTACAGTGACCGCATTGGCGCAAACGCTTGCCAACAAGGCAATAAAACCTAAATAAAACTTTCTCATTGTCATATCCGTTATTTTTTTATTTTTACTCCTATGGCGCCGCATCCCTTATAGTTGCTTATAGCGTCGGCCTTGCCCGTCTTCATGTTCGTGCGTCCTACACCCTCGCTCAACACAGCCTGTATGTTTCCCTCGCCGGTGAATATCACCATTAGATAGTTCTCGGGAGAGGTCAACGCGCTTAACTTGTTGTACTCGGTGATCTTTCCCTGCTGTTTGAGTTGCTTTAAGACGGCAGACAGCTGGCCTGTGTTCTCAACCTTGATGATTTCCGACACCACCGCGTCAACCTTCGGATTGCCTATCGGCGTGACGGTAGACACCCCCGGCTTGGCGGCCGTCTTGACCTGCATGTCAGGCGTATCGGTCACAGTCACGTTGTTGGCAGGTATGATGTCGTTTTTCTTCACGTACATGAACGCCCTGAACATATTGCCTCTGGGCAGCATCATATCCTCCACAGCATAGTTGGTGTTAACGGTAACCACGTTGCTCGAACCGGCAAATTTCTTCTGCTTCGACACCCATTCGTTTACATTCTGATACAATATATCCTTCGCAAGGTCTATGGCGGCCTGCTTGTCGGCGAGCGTTGCCTCGCCATATATATACGAACTGCTTTTCTTTATCTTGTTGATTTCTTTCTTCTGTTCCTCCACAGATTTCTGGGCAGAGGCAAAAGAGAAAACCGTCATCGCCGCAAATACGACGCATGTAATTCGTTTTAAACCGGAAATGTTCATCATTCGTTATTATTTTATAGGTTCAAACTCCGCTACATTCAACACTTTGTCCGACACGTTGTGCAACGGTATGTAGCAGTATATCCGTGCACCGGCCGTATATTTGGCAGGATCATCCAACGCTTGTTCAGGTATGTCTACGCTAAGCAGATGCAGATATCCGCCAAGTCTGTTTACCATGAATACCGTGCAGCGGTACATGTCGCCGGCCTTGCCTTTCATTCCGAAGTACGGAGTGCATCCCTCATCCTTACAGAACTGCCATAACGCGCTGTATCTCACCGTCGCGCTGTCCGTACGCAGTCCGTATTTATCCAGTTTCAGCCTCATTTCAAGACCGTTGCCGCTTTCAGGCCGGAGCATCATGTTAGACAATGCCCTTGTCGCCATCCGGCTGCCGCTCACGAGCGACCATCCGTCCCTGTCGCTTTTTCTCTTGTAATAGAGGTCGTTCCGCACCGCCGGACTTATGAAATAGTTTCCTTTCACCGTGTAGTCAGTGCCTTTCACGGGCAATACAGGCATGTCGGTGCCACGCGATTGCGGCTCGTAACGCCGCAGATTGCGGAACAACCGCTGTTCAAGCTCTATAGCATTAAGCCCCGTGAGCAACTGATAGTCCATCTGAAACGACATTTCGAGCACTTTCCTGTCAGCCACCGACCACGATACTTTATATACATGCAGGTCCACATGGTTCTCGGTAAACATCGCCGTGGTGTCTATCGAGAGCGCCGTACGCGCGTTTCCCACGGCAAAATATACCTTTTCCCAACTCATCTTCATCCCGTATTCGGAATTTGCCGGCACTGCGTTTGCGGCCAACAGATAACGTTCGAGAAAGTCATGTACGGGCAGCGGATTTATCTCTCTCAACTGTCGTGGAAAAAGCAAGAGGCCGATATGCTCGATCTCGTTCCACTTGTTGACGCGCACCGTCACCCTGTGTTGCTTGTAACGATAGCCGTCATGCACTCCGGGACGCAACGTGTCGAGACGTTGCAGACCGGCGTATGCCGCCAACCGTTCAAGTCTTTCCGACGAAAAAGTGGCAGCCCGGGCCTCGCCAATACCTATGGCAAGTGCCACCGAAACCGCAATGAAGAATTGTCTAAGCATGGTTTTGTGCCATTAAAAAAGCAGCGCACACATTATAAAATAACATGTACGCATACTCATTGTTATCATCTGTGTACCTTGACCGTGTTGCCGTCGTTCTTATACAGGGTGACAAAAGACGGCTTGCCATTGTCAAACACACCCTCGATGCGCTCACCGCTCTCTGCCATCACGTCTTTCGTGCTCACCACTCTCTGAGATGTATTGTATCTGAGAACACCTGTTCCGTCGGGTCTTCCGTCTACAATCTCGCCCGAATATGTTCCGTAACCGAGGTTGAGCGTGCCTTGATAGCGCTCACCGGGAGCATGCTTGGGAGCCGACTGTCTTGCGGCGGGTTTGCCCACTGTCTCCTTTCCGGCGGCTGTCTCTTTCTGTTCGGGCTTATGTGTCTCCTCAACAGCCTTGCTGTCAGCCTCTGCCGGCTTAGCATCAGCAATAACTTGTGCGGTATCGTTTTTCGCGCTGTCGGCCGGTGTTGCCAATATGACGGCCTGTTCGTTTTCAGCGGCCTCATCGCCACCACCTATAGATATACCCACACCGGCTCCCACAACAGCCACCGCCACTGCGGCGATTATGGTTTTCTTTCCGTTTTTGTCCCACCACGACTTCGGTGGAGGACAGTCAAGAAGAGATTTTCCACACTCAGCGCATACAAAATCCTTGTGTGCCGAAATCTGCTGTACTTCCTTTGCTTTTCCTTTCGAGCATGACTCATTCAGACATTTACCATATCTGAAACGCACACTCTTCGAACGATTTGATGTTGCCATGTTTTTTTTTATTGTTTTATTTGTTTATTATCGTGTTCATTATTGATTGGCCGATTATAGGATTGACTTGCCAAACCGTCTTTATCCGAGATTACACAAGTCAACCCGATATACCTTATCTTGATTATTACTACATCATCGGCGGCGGAACCGGACCTCCCGTAGGAGGCATCGGCGGCATTTCAGGAGTTGCGGGAGGAGCAAATAGCGGCTGCAATGCCGGCACCTGACCTGCCGGTGTCCATGCGGCCATGCCTTCCATCCATACCATTGTCTGTGCCGTAAGCTGTCTGCCCTGCACCATCTGCTTGCACATGTCCATGTTGTAAGGCCCATATTGCTGTCCGCCAATAGCCAAGAACAGTTTAATATCCGGCTGGGCGGGTGTCAATGGCGGAGGAGCGACATGAGATTCGGGCATTACCGGAGGTACCGCACCTGTTCCGACAGCAGGCTGTTGGGCGCCTGGCATCGGCTGACCTGCCGGTTGCTGCATGGATTGCCGCTCGTTTTGCTTGCGCCATACTTCTCTCTCATAGCGTTTTACGGATATCTCTTCCTCGCTGAGGGCAAACAATGATGGAAGTTCCGTACCGTCACCCTCGCTGTGTAGCAATATAGCGTTCTTGATATCGGTTATGGGATTACCAGAATTGAGGAACTGATTATAGCGGTCTTTGTATGGTGCCATCCAATCAATGGCACGCATCGGGTAACAATACTGTATTGCTATTATGGATAATTCATCCTTACGCGGACTTTGACGATTGATTATTATACTTCCTTGCGATGCTCCATTGCCAAACTGATCGTTAAAAGCATCAACAAGCTTATTGGCAAAACGCTCCAAGCCGGGACTTTCTTCATCAGACGGTATAGACACAAGTATCGTCTTTTTATTTACACTTGCCGGATTAATAGGACTTAACTCACCTTCATTATTACGAAGATGCAATTGCATTTGATCATTATTCAATTTGAGATATACCCCACTTTGCTTTACTATCTTGGTAGCAAATTCCTTTATATCATCATCGGTAACAAGTTTCTGTTGCAGCTGTGTGAGTATATTCAGACCCAAAACTTTCTTGTCGCTATCCGCTTTCTCGTCGTGTTTGGCTTTCACTATGGCCGACAATTTTATGTCGAAAGCGTCTTTTATGTCGTCCACGCTTATCTCGTTCGTAAGGCGTCCGAAATTAACAAATTGGCCTTGAGGCAGTATAGTCTCTCTTATCTGGCGGGCTATGTTGGGCATTTCCACCTTATCTACCTTTATGTCTACCTCAAACTCGCTCATCGCCTCGTCCTCGCTGACCTCGATAATGGCTCCCTTCATGTCTTCAAGACCTTTGTTTACCTTGCGTTGCGCGCCGACAAGCCGCTCAGTCTCCTCGATAGCCTCGTTTATCTTCTGTCCGAATGCCAGTATCTCAGCGTCCATCTTACCTATCTCCACGAATACTTTGGCTGCCAGTTTCTTGGCAAATTCAAGAGCCACGAGTTTTGTTTTAGACGTATAATAGTCTGTGAGTATACCTTGATGATCGGCATAGCGGCGTGCTCCAACTCCCACCATACGCTGCAAAATTCCCAGTCGGCTCCACTCTGATACATTATCAGTACGATCCTGATCGAAAGCGGTATAGTTGTCTTTCTCCTCTTTTGTCTTGGCTTCAAGCTCGGTCCGGATTTCTCCCATGCGTTCAAGCAGCAGCTTGGATACTTTTTGAAGCTCCACTATCGACACGTCGCCGATTTTCCAACTCTCAAAGATTCCGTTCTCTATCCTATGGCGTATCTCTCTCGCCATCTCGGGAATGGCACGCTCCTTGCCTGTGTAGAATGCCTCTACACCCTCTTCACGGAAGTGGTTTGCGTAGAACTCGCCCATTATGTTGTCAAGTTCGTTCAGCGGGCAATCGGCTTTCTTTGCGTCTTCGGCGTATGTTATCGCCTTGTCGTGCCAGTAATCGTTAAACTTCGGATAGTCGGTATCGCTTTCAAGCACTTTCAGTTCGAGTGTCATGTGATCCGTATCTATCATCCATTCCGATTGCTTGTCTGCGTTAAGATATGCCTTGCGGTAATCCTTATTACGCTCTTCGTTGACAAACCCTTGGTTTTCACGCCAGTTGTTGTACTTGAATTGATATAGCACGCTCTCGCCCACGGTATATGTTATATGTTTGAGCACGCGCAGTTCGGGATACATCACGCGCTTGATACCTATCGAATTGACTTTCTTTGTGCGGGCGACAGGTATATGACCTTTCTCGTCAGGATCAGCTGCCTCATCGTATTCAAGAGCGAACTTATCCATATTCTCATAGTTATAAGCACGCAGAATATCACCGAAATGTTTCTCGTCCTCTTCATTAACAAAGAATATACGGGCAAATATATAATCGCTGATAATCTTCGGAAGCTCTTCAAGCGAGTTGACAGTCATTCCGTTTTCGTTAACATTACTATATAATGTAACACCGTTTGCCACACCCTTTATCCTATCACTATAAAGACAAGCTTTACCGGTTCCCGTCACGTCTTGCGGACAGAAACGACCGGCCTGCAAGGCATTAAGTTCATTTACGGCCGCATATCCGTTCTGATAATAACGTCCCTGATCCATGTTACTTTTCGGAAGGTGCATTTCCGGTATCATGGTGTAAACGGAAATAATGGCATCGGGGAATGTCTTGCGTGCCTGTACTATGGCATCTATGATAGAACCGGAGCCGGTACCGCCACACAATCCGGCGAATATATATACATACTTTCTTGAAGCATCACCCGAAATCTGTTCGCAACGGCCGTATGCGTCTTTAAGGGCATTCACGTAAGCGACGGCGTTTGCGGCGAAAAGCAGACGGCCGGCACGGCGCATCTGTCCTGCGGCCTGACCGAGAGACCCGATAGCCGACTTCACCTGCTCTGCGTCTTCCACTATTCCTTTCACCGAAGGGTAGTTTCCTATATGGTCGAGTATATAGCTTACGTCAACCGCCTTGATGTTCAGAAATTCCCTGTTTGTGAACGAGGCGTCTTGTCCCATCACCCTGAAATCGGGGCGCGGACGGCCGTCCTTGGGCATCATCTCATCCGTAGAGTCAACATATAGCAACTGTACGGGCAGCTTCTTACGCTCATCGTGTGTAGGGAACTCTTCGAACATACGCATCTTAAACGCACGGAGAATCTTACCTCCCGTACCTCCAAGTCCCACCAGGATATGGTTGGCTGTGCAAAAACTTTTTGTCTCTGTCATGGTTATATTTATTTTTAGTTATATTTATTTTTAGTTTTATTTATTTTTAGTTTTATTTCAATATACGGTTTTTGTTATCGGTATAGAACAAATGGCTCCATGGATACACTCACCGCCGGCGGCGGACATGAGGACGCGAACCACTGCCCGACATCGGGGCACGGCTTCTCACAGGCCGTGCCGACCGGTGGCCGAGCCTGTTTTCGACAGTTATCGTCTTCACGGCTATCACTCCTCCCACAAGCACGAAACCGAGACACCACAACAACCTGCGCACAATATACTTCTTCATGAACGAACGCAGCTCGTCGGCCATGGCGTGTGGAAGCTCAGCGGCACTGTAACCGCTGAACTCCCCACCACCTATATAGTTGTTTAGTATTGGATACTTGTCCGTCAGACTGTCTATTATGCCGCTTGACTGTTCCACGTCTATCATATCGGCGCTGTCGTAAATACTGTTCACTATCCCCGTAATCTGCTGCTCATAGTATCCGGCGGTGTTCATTATCCTTATGGATCCGCAGATGAGTATGCACTGGATTGAAAGCAAAACGAAGAGAACGGCTCCCACGGCGTATGTGGCGACGGTGAAGACGGCGTTTTTCCACCATCCTTTTATTATGAGCACAAAGAGCGCCATGCACACCATGGCTATCAACACTCCCCAGAAAATGCTGCCTGCCGAAAAACGGATAATGTCAAAAAGTGCCCACATAAAAATACTTGCCGCAATGTTTTTATGCCTGCCGTTCCCCTGACAAAGCTTTTTGATATTATCTGAACAGAACATAAAAAAAGCGTGGGAACCGCACCTGTCACTCGTCCCACGAACTGAGGCTCTAGCATTGCCCGATATTGTAGAACGAGCAACGCTTAGAGCCCACGCCGATATGTATATAACAAATTCCCCTCTGTATGCAGATATCCGAATACAACGACCCAATAGCCATTACCCCTCTACCGCAACAAAGGGGATGCGTATAAAACACATCCCGAGGACATCTACCGTTGCCTCACCCTTGACAATATCAGTTGAATTTGCTAGATTCCAGTCCGTCAAGAACAAAGCGCCATGTAAACGCCTTTTAATATGTCGTGAATCCGTATTCCCTACCCTAATCCGCCGCCTCGCAATATACACCGATACATCGCTGGCGGCCCGGCGCAGGCTTCTCATCGCTCTGGCTGTCATCAAAGGCTCGAGACCTGGATTGACGCAAAGTCGATAAATAATGGATTCATTTGCAAATATAACGATTATATTTTACAAAACAACTAAATATTGTGAAAAATATTATGTATTTTAATCACATGAGTTTTCTGGCATGAGGATAACAGTATAATCACAATATCAAGACACGCCAAAAGCAATAATAATAAAAAATAACAATGATAATTCAGAATAATATTTACAAAACGCTATCCATATTTCGCCCGTTTCAAAATTAAAAGCCAAAGGCCGGAAATAGGCGGATTATGGGCCGCTTTACGCAACAACCTGCGCGTCAGCCTAATACACCCACCACACCTATTTTCCCTACCAAACCAACCACACCTACCCTCACTATTTTTTCCATTCAGCGTCCCGTTGCCTCGCATTCAGACGCTAAACGCAAGCCAACGGGATGCCGAACGCGACGCGATTAGCTACCGAACGCGCTCCAACGGGCATCCCGTTGCGGAAAAAACCGCTTTTTACCATCCGTCGAAAAGCTGCATATCGCATTGCATATAGCGCTACGTATCGTATTCGTTTTCTATTTCAACAGAAAACAAAGTGTTAAATACGTGACTTTATCATTACATTTATAAATCGAAAACAATGGACTATCAACTGTTGATAACTCTGTGGATAACCGTGTTGATAACTTGTTTATTATCCACAGAGATTTGCGCAGCCTGTGGCAGGCAGTGGATATCAACACTGTTATTATGCGGTTTTAAGTAAGTTTTAAACAGAATATTGACGGAAAAAGATATAAACTTATTAATTTTGCACAGAAATGAAATATTGTGGATAAAGTGCCGATATGGCTAACAGTCAGCAAGTAACTATCAACAATGTATGTTGAAAAACGAATTTATTACGTTTATATCGGAATATGCAAGAATTATGAGAAAAAGTTTTCAACATATCAACATCACATCATCTACAACATTTTATTTTTTAAAAGAAGAAAATAAAAAAAATAATAATAAAACAAAGCTGATAACGGGTGGAAAAACACCGTGCGGAGCCTGTGTGCGACGAACGGAACACATCAGCCGCCGACAGCTAAAACAATGACAGCGATGATAAAAAAAGAATGGGTTGAGAAAGGGTTCATAGACGAACCGGCCGCCGTGGGAACAGACCTGAAGGCTGAGATAAGACGGATGTGTGAAGAGAAGAATGCCGTGATACTGGCACATTACTATACAAGGGGTGAGATACAGGACGTGGCCGACTTCATAGGAGACTCGCTGGCTCTGGCGCGCAAGGCTGCCGATACAGACGCGCGTATCATAGTGATGTGCGGCGTTCACTTCATGGCCGAGACGTGCAAGATACTCAGTCCGGAGAAAACGGTGCTCGCTCCCGACCTGAATGCCGGTTGCTCGCTGGCCGACTCGTGCCGTGCCGAGGATTTGAAAAAGTATAAGGAGGAGCATCCGGGGTACAAGGTGGTGAGCTATGTGAACACCACGGCCGCCGTGAAAGCTCTCACCGACGTGGTTGTGACGAGCGGAAACGCCCGCAAGATAGTGGAGGCGCTGCCTAAGGACGAGAAGATAATCTTCGGGCCCGACAAGAATCTCGGTTCCTATATAAACGAGGTCACGGGCAGGCAGATGCTTCTATGGAACGGCGGTTGCCATGTACACGAGCGTTTTTCGGTAGAGGCGATAGCGGATTTGAAGAAAGCGCATCCCGGAGTGAAGGTGCTGGCGCATCCTGAGTGCAAGGGTACAGTGCTGGCACTGGCCGACGTGATAGGTTCAACGGCGGTGTTGCTCGACTATGCTGTAAAGAGCGGTGACAGGGAGTTTATAGTGGCTACCGAGTCGGGGATACTGCATGAGATGAACCGTAAGTGTCCCGGTAAGACATTCATCCCCGTGCCTCCCGAGATCGGTGAGGGAAGCATGGGATGTTCCTGCAACGAGTGCGACTACATGAAGATGAACACGCTGCTGAAGATATACAACACTCTAAGATACGAATGGCCAGCAGTAGATGTCGACGCTGATACCGCTCGCCGGGCCGTGAAGCCTATCGAGAGGATGCTCGCAATGAGCTGACGGCGGCGATACCGGCTATTGCGAACGGCAGGGAGGCATTGAAATACGTAATGTCGTACATAGAGTTGAAAATCTCCGTCCATGTGCCGTGTGCCAGCATGCTGTGGGTAAATGCCGTGGCGGGCAGCAGAACCATCATCACGGCCGTGAAAACGAGCATCCGGACGTGATTGCCTTTCCATTTGAGAGCGAGCAAGAGCGCTGCCGTCAGCGCGATGACTGAGTCTGGGGGTGTCCCCTGCCGTGTCTGAAGCACGAACGGGTTGTATTCGGCTCCTGTGAGGGCGTCGAAATCCCACAGGGCGAGCGGCAGGAAAGTTATTATAAAGGTGATGATAACCGTCAGTGGGACGGTTATCATTATTTTTTTGTCTGTCCGCAGATAGCCGGGCAGCAGGCAGATGAACAGCGGAAAGGCCGTGGAAAGGCGTGTGCTGAGCCATAGCCCGCAGCATACCGACAATATTATGGCATGGTTTGTGAAGTCTGTTTGCCGCCGGCATATATATAATATGAAAGCACACAGCAGCATGAAGTTTGTCATCATGTCGCTCCTCACGGCTGTCTCGTACCACAGGCTGACGCTCGCCGTAAGCAGAGCGGCCGATACAATGGCGGCTGTCGTGCCGTAAGCGTACCTCACGCTTAGTATGAAGACAACTGTTGCGGCGATTACGGACAGTCCTACGTTGTTCAAAAAGTAGAATGGTATGTGTAATACCATCCACACGGGAAAAGGAGACGCAAAGCCGCCCAAATGCGTCTCGGCCATATACGGGTATTCTCCGCCAAGCAGAGCGGCTATCACGTTATGGATGGCCGACCAGCGATCCACTTGTATCTGCATGGGGTCGAAGTGGTATTGAACGGCTATCATCATAACAGTCATGGCAGGGATTATGGCGTACAGGGTCTTCGGCGAACGCATGACTGCGCTGTCTTTGTATTTATACATTATATGTATCAGTGAGAGGACGGCGAACAGATATGACATGATAATGTACCCGAACATGTCTGTCACGCGCATGGTATACTTGCATATCACCATGTATCCCACTCCGGCGTATATGACCGTGGCGGCCGATGTTATGCCGTTTCCAGGCTTGGCGATGAACTTGTCGAGTTTATAAAGAAAATAAGCGAGTAGGCAGGAAAAAGCCATGTATAGCGGAATCACTGCCGCGTTATTGTCAATATGGGCCATGAACGGAGTGTGAACCATGAACAGTTCGTATGTGGCTAAGCCTGTAACGGATAGTATTCTTGATTTTGTTGCCTCCGGAAAGAAATACGGCAGTGTGATGACGAATATTCCCAGAGGCATTTTGATGAGCAGCAGTATGATGTTGTAAGGCAGTGTTCCGATAAAAGCCCTTACGCAGTGAATTTCTTTCAACAGCAGGAATGTCATGCCCACGGCAAGCGATGACAAGCCCACGGCAAGGATTTTACGGGCGTTCCATTGCCGGATACTGCCTATGTGGCGCGAGGCCATATAGCCGGCGAAGAACGAAAAGGCTTGTTCGCTTTCCAGTTGCGGCAGAAAAACATTGGCGACACCGAACAATGCCAGTGCCGTTGTCTTATGGCGACATAGAAAACGGTTTGCCATCCAGAAGGCGGCATACCACCTCAGTAGGAAGGTTATGAACCAGAAGTCGCATTTTACGAAGAAGATATTATTGAAAAGCCACTCGGGAGTGAACTCTGCTCGGAAGGGAATGACAAGCAGCGTGAATATCCAGAACGGTATGATGATGCGTTTGAACTTCTTGGTCCAAAAACCGTAGATGCCTTTTGACTTGTAGCTTTCGTTGAGTCCGAAGCCCGATACGAACATGAATATTGCCACTCCGATGCTTGCCGGCAGGTTGAGAAATCTCGGATAACCGTCTGTCTGCATTACGTAATGCAATGCCATTATAATAATAATGGACAGTCCTTGCAGGCATCTTGTGTGCTTATGAGACAGTATTTCGGCTGCCGGCAGTGTTCGTATCATGTGTTTCGGGTGCTTTACTGTTGTTCGTTCTGTGGCTTATTGTCGTCTTGTTCGGCGGCTTTCTTTGTCTGTTAGGAATATTGTCTGTTATAGGGTGGTTGCCGGTATTTTCATCAGTTGACTATCGCTATCTTGCATACGGTGCCTTTCGAGCCGTCGGCCTTTGCCGTATGCACCATATATACGCCCGAAGCCACTCTACGGCCGTCTTTGTCACGGCCGTTCCAGGTAAACATTCCGCCGTTGCTGCGTCCCTGAGCCACTATCGCTCCGTTGGCCGTGGTTATCTTTACGTCGGCGTTCATGGAGAGACCTACCACGGTGATGAGTCCTGTGTGGTCGGGTGTCACGGGATTGGGATATGCGTATACGTTGTCGTCTGTCATGTCGTCGCTTGGCATCGTGGCGTCACTCATGTATGAGCAGAGCCCTTTGTCTGTGCCCATGAACACCTCTCCGGTGCTGTTGTTTACCGCTATCGACTCGACGGTATTGGATAAAAGCATGCTGTTGTCGAACGTGAAGTGATGTATTTCCTCGATGTTGTCGTCGCTGATGAGGTATACTCCGTTGCCGTCGGTGGCAAACCATTTCCTGTTGGCACCGTCGACTACGATGTCTCTTATCCCGATGCCGGCCAACAGGTAGTCGGCAAGGTTTGTTCCGTCGTTTCTCGGCACTTTGACCTGAGTGAATTTATAGTCGTCTTTGAATATGTCTTCTTTCTCGATGACTATCGGCCCGATGTTTGTTCCTATCCAGATGTTCCCTTCTTTGTCTTCCGTTATGGCCGGAAGTGTGGTAATGCTGCCTATGTTGGCACCGTCCTGGTTGTAGAACCTGTCGAATGCTTTGATGCCGTCGGTAGCCGGATCATAGCAGAATACGGCCGGTTTTTCCCAATAGTCGAAATTAAACCAGAACAGTCCGCGGCTGTCTTCAAACATCTTTATCATATATGTCTTCGATATTCCGTTTTTGTCGAGCAGCTCTTTCTTGTTGTGTGTGGTCCAATTACCGTCTCTTTGTAGTGCTATTACCGACTGGCCGGGTGCCATGCTGTTCAGGCACCACAACGTTCCGCCTTTATCGAAAGCGCAGGTGAACACACAATTGTAGTTATATGAGTTTAAACCTGATTTTATCGGACTGTTGTCCATGGTGTATTCCTTTTCCAACCTGCCGTTCCTGAACTCGTAAATGCCTGTCCGTCCGCATGCGAACACATGTCCGGCATCTTTCGGATCAACATCGACGCTCATTATATCGACATAGTTATGCTCGTCTGTTCCGAAGTCATCCTGATATATTGTCCAGTCATCGGATATGTTGTCGGAACGGTCGAGCACCTGGACTGTGCCGGGACGCATGAGGTCCGACAGTATGTTGTATCCGCAACCGACGGTATACAGTTTGTTGTTTCTGATCCGCATGAAGCCGAAATTATTGTATTTGGGTCCTCCGGGATTGAGTTTCGAGACGGTGGGCAGCAACCTGTCATAATCGCTCGTGTCGATATCGAACATGCTTGCGTCGTAGTCTTGGGTTATAGTCCAATTGTTTCTGTCCACTAAATTGTCGGACATAGATGCCGACATCACAATGTTATCTTTTCTTTTGACGTAAATACGGTTGCCGCTTACGACAATGCGGGCCATGCTGATGCCGAAGATATTATACGATTCACTTATCTCAGCCCTGTCCATGTCTACCTTTACCGCTCCGAAATTAGTGGCGAGATAGGCGTGTTTGCCGTGTATGAAGATGTCGTTCACGGTCTTGTCTTCCGTCATGGGTTTTGCGTACAGCGCCGAAATGTTATTCACATTGCCGTTGACATCTATGAGGTCTATGTTCGAGTTTCCGTATACGGCTATCAGGCGGCGCGCCGTTTTCGACCATGCCATATGTGTGATATACGTGTCGTTAAGGCCGTTTGTACGGTCGTAAACGGTTATCGACATGTCTTTTTGGTTATAAGAGAACAGGTTGTTAGACGCCCTTACGAACACATCATCGCCTGCCGGTACTATCTGTTGAATGTCGTGGTAGGCCAAATAAGCGTTCCATTTGCCGGTGGCGGCATTCGCCAGGCTGCCGGATATTGTGCCGATGATGCAGAAAATATAGACTGTGATTGTTCTTTTCATATTATTACGCTTGTTTTGATGTATGTCCGTAAGATGCCTTATGTCTCTCTGTCAGCAGGTAATTGTAGTTTTTCCGGCATGTGGTCATCGGTATGTCGACAGATGGGTATTCCTATCGGTAACCAATCACCGTGTTTCGGAAAACCAATGGTTAATCGTATGGTATCGGCATGCTACCTTTCCAACAGGTAACCGGCCAGTTTCTTGACCGCTCTCGCACGATGGCTGATTTGGTTTTTGATGTCGTTTCCAAGTTCGGCGAATGTCTTTTCATATCCATCGGGACAGAATACGGGGTCGTATCCGAAGCCTTCCCCACCCCTTCTCTCTCGTATTATGCTGCCGTTGACGATGCCTTCGAATGTCATTACGGTGTCGGCCGCTTGCCCATCGCCTGTCAGTATCATTGCTATCACGGTGCGGAAGCGTGCCTTCCTGTTGTCGTTGTCTCCGAGTTCGGCCAGCAGTTTGTCCATGTTGGCCTCGCTGTCGTGCCCTGCTCCGCCCGCATACCGTGCGCTGTAAACTCCCGGCGCGCCGCCGAGTGCGTCCACTTCGAGACCCGTATCGTCGGCAAATACGCTCAATCCGTAATTGCGGCGTATGTAATAGGCTTTCTGCATGGCGTTCTCTTCGAGGGTGTGCCCCGTCTCGGGTATGTCTGTCGTGCACCCGATGTCTTTCAACGATACTACTTCTATATCGCTGCCGAGCATGTTTCTTATCTCACTTAGTTTATGCTCGTTGTTTGTCGCGAATACTATTTTCATGTTATGATGGAGTTAATGGAGTTAAAGGATTTATAGCGGACAGCGTCCGCGGGAGTCAAAGACAATGGCTTTTTATTCTTTGCAGAGTTAAAGAAATAAGGGAATTAAGAAATTAAGACAATGTTTTCAGACTTGAAAGCAATCATATCTTTGTACTTATCGCTAATGGTTCAATACTTGAAAGCCATTGTCTTTGACTCCCGCGGACGCTGTCCGCTATAAGTCCTTTAACTTCTTTAACTTCAAAAATCATCTTACCAAGCCCTCAAAAACAGGTTTTTGAGGGCTTGGTAAGATGATTTTATTTAATAACCACGTTCACCATGCGTTTCGGCACGATGATAACCTTCACTATCTGCTTGCCTTCAGTGTATTTTGCGGAGCGCTCGTCGGCCAGCACGGCGGCTTCTATCTGCTTGTTGTCGGCATCGGCGGCAAACTGCATCTCGAAGCGACGCTTGCCATTGAAGGCCACACCGAGCTGCACGGTGCTCTCAACGAGATATTTCTCGTCGTGTTCGGGCCATGCGGCATCGCACACGCTGCCATCGCCTCCGAGTGCGCTCCACAACTCTTCGGCTATATGCGGGGCGA
Organism: Prevotella sp. PTAC; assembly: GCF_013166535.1. Classification (NCBI taxonomy): domain Bacteria; kingdom Pseudomonadati; phylum Bacteroidota; class Bacteroidia; order Bacteroidales; family Prevotellaceae; genus Prevotella; species Prevotella sp. PTAC. The sequence continues at coordinate 123,806 of NZ_JABKKK010000003.1, read as the reverse complement.
ACGGGGCTATGAGAACGACAATCGTTCGGAGCAGTTCCTTGTTGCAGCACTTCTGTTGCGACAGTTCGTTGACACATATCATGAACGCCGATATCGACGTGTTGTAACTGAAATTCTCTATGTCCTGCGACACTTTCTTTATCAGCTTGTGTACCGATTTGAGCTGTCCGGCAGTCGGTTCGCTGTCGTCCCATGTGGCGTTGCCGCTCTTTTGGTCGTAGAACAAGCCCCAGAACTTCTTCAAGAAACGGTGGCAACCGTCTATTCCGTTGGTGTCCCACGGCTTGCTTTGCTCCACGGGACCGAGGAACATCTCATAGAGCCTGAGTGTGTCGGCGCCGTATTTCTCCACGATCATATCCGGATTGACCACGTTGTACATCGACTTCGACATTTTCTCGACCGCCCATCCGCACACATACTTGCCGTTTTCGAGTATGAACTCGGCATTGTTGTATTCCGGTCGCCATGCCTTGAAGGCTTCGGTGTCGAGTATGTCGCCGCTTACTATGTTCACGTCAACATGAATAGGAGTAACGTCGTATTCGTCTTTGAGGCCCAGTGAGACAAATTTATTGGTATCCTTGATGCGGTATACGAAGTTGCTACGTCCCTGTATCATGCCCTGGTTGACGAGCTTGCGGAACGGTTCTTCGCTGCGCGAGTATCCGTAATCGTAGAGGAACTTGTTCCAGAAGCGCGAGTAGATGAGATGACCGGTGGCGTGCTCGGTGCCGCCCACGTAGAGATCGACGCACTGCCAGTATCCGGCCGCGTCTTCGCTTACGAGCGCACTGTTGTTGTGCGGATCCATATAGCGCAGGTAATACGCGCTCGAACCGGCAAATCCCGGCATGGTGTTCAGTTCGATTGGGAATACTTTGACGTTGTCTATGTTAGTGTTGTCCGTTATCTCGTTTTTCTCAGTGTCCCAAGCCCATTTCGTGGCGTGTCCGAGCGGCGGCTCTCCCGTCTCCGTGGGCAGGAACTTAGCCACTTCGGGCAGTTCAAGCGGCAGCTTGTCTTCCGGAATCATGTATGGCATGCCGTCCTTGTAGTATACGGGGAACGGCTCGCCCCAGTAGCGCTGGCGGGAGAATATGGCATCGCGTAGACGGAAATTTACCTTCACGTGGCCCAGATTATTGGTTTTGACATACTCCTTGGTCTTGGCGATGGCCTCCTTTACTGTAAGTCCGTTGAGCGAGAAGCCCCCCTCTCCCACTCCGTCCGTTGAGTCGGCGGCGGCCGGCGAGTTCATCACGATACCCTCTTTGGCGTCGAAGCTCTCCTCGCTCACGTCGGCTCCCTCTATCAACGGGATAATCGGCAGGTTGAAATGCTTGGCGAAGGCATAGTCGCGCGAGTCGTGCGCAGGCACTGCCATGATGGCTCCCGTGCCGTATCCGGCGAGGACATACTCGCTGATCCATATCGGGATGTTCTTTCCCGTGAACGGGTTGACGGCATAGCTGCCCGAGAACACGCCCGTGACACGTCGGTCACTGATACGTTCGCGCTCGGTGCGCTTCTTCACGTATGCTATGTATTCGTCCACTGCGGCGCGCTGTCCGGCAGTGGTAAGGCGGTCTACGAGTTCGCTCTCGGGTGCGAGCACCATGAATGTCACACCGAATATGGTGTCGGCGCGGGTGGTGAAGATTGTGAAGCTATCGTCCTCATCCATAAGTGGGGATGAAGAGTCGGCGTCCCGGCGGCCATCGTCTGACGGCTCTACCCTTTCGGGTGAGCCTGATGGTGTTGCCACCTTGAACCTCATTTCCGTACCCTCGCTGCGTCCTATCCAGTTGCGTTGCGTCTCTTTCAGCGAGTCGGTCCAGTCTACGTTGTCCAGTCCGTCGAGCAGACGCTGTGCGTATGCCGACACGCGCAGACACCACTGGCGCATCTTTTTCTGCACCACGGGATAGCCGCCGCGCTCGCTTACTCCGTCCACCACTTCGTCGTTTGCCAGCACGGTGCCCAGTTGCGGACACCAGTTTACCATCGTCTCGCCAAGGTAGGCTATGCGGTAGTTCATCAGTATCTCCTGCTGCTCTTTCTCGGTCATGGCCTTCCACTGCTCGGCAGTGAAGTGAAGTTCCTCGCCGCAGGCCGCGTTGAGACCCTCGTTCCCGTGTTTTTGGAAAGCGTCCGTGAGTTCCTGTATCGGTCTTGCCCTGTTAGTGTCGTTGCAGTAGTAGCTTTCAAACATCTTCTTGAACGCCCACTGCGTCCAGTGATAGTATTCCGGATCGCAGGTGCGTATCTCGCGGCTCCAGTCGAACGAGAAGCCTATCTTGTCGAGCTGCTCGCGGTATCGGCCGATGTTAGCCTCGGTAGTCACCGCCGGGTGCTGTCCCGTCTGTATGGCGTATTGCTCGGCGGGCAGTCCGTATGCGTCGTAACCCATCGGGTTCAGCACGTTGTATCCGTTGAGACGCTTGTACCGTGCGTATATGTCGCTGGCTATATATCCGAGCGGGTGGCCTACGTGCAGGCCGGCTCCCGAGGGGTAGGGGAACATGTTAAGCACGTAGAACTTCTTTTTTTCCTTGTCTTCCGTCACTTTGTAGGTGTTGTCTTTCACCCACTTCTCATGCCATTTTTTCTCGATTTCTCTGAAATTGTATTCCATTTCCGTATCTTGTTTTTTTGTTTTTCGCTTTTCGCGGATGTGCCGCCGTCATCGACAGTCGTGTCTCCGGGCAACGGTTCGAGCGCTGTTGCCTGCTTTTATATTAATGTGCAAAGATAGCGAAAAGCAGGATAATAACAAAACAAACGGCTCGTTTTGTTTTCCGCCTGTTTACGGTCGTTTTCCCGTTTGTGACATTTTCAGCTCCCGCCGAACACTTGTTTTATATTTATTATTTGTAAATAAAATATCATGCGTTTTGCTCTTTATTTTCCTATGCCTGTCTATGTTTTATCGGGCGTATGGGATTCGGTTTTCATTTGTATTTTTGATAAATATCCGTTGTTGCCGGTTTGCTGTACCGTTGCGTAATGTTGAAATATCTGTCTTGTCGCGTTCGGTACCCCGTTGTCATGAGTTCGGCGTCCCGTTATGTGTAACGGATATTGTTTTGTAAATATTATTCATCGTTTTTAATGCTTTTTCGTTATTTTACCGTAAGCAAATTTACGGCAAAAACCAAGCTGTCATATATATAACTGTGATGCAGATGACGATACTGCGGTGTTTTAATTTATGTTTACGAAAGGGAAATAAGCCTGCCAAATGTTTGAGTGAATGATATATTTTAATTAAATTTGCATACAGAAAGTATAATTATCAACAATTTAAAACAGTATTATTATGATTAAAGATTTACGTTATTCATTAGTTGTGTTGTTTGCTCTGATAAGCAGCCTGTCATTCGCTGATGCTTATAAGACTTTGACTTTCCCCGAAGGAAACAGCGAGGAAATAAGTTCTTACACAGCTACATGGACGGTGACATTGGACAATTTCACATGGACTATCGAGAACTTTAACAACAACAAGAACCAGTGGGCATACGTCAAGTGTGGAAGAAAGAACGCTGAGTCTATAGGTTATATAACCAATTCGACAGTGATGGACCAGGCAATCGGTTCTGTTGTTGTAACTATTGATGCACTTACGGCTTCAAAAGTAAATTCAATTTCACTGACAGTGGCTTCCGATAATGAGTTTGCTAATGTGGTGGAGAAGATCGAAGCCAAAGAAATAGCCAAGGGAGACATGACTTTCAAAGTGACAAAACCGACGGCTAACTGCTATTACAAGCTTACATTTGATTGTCAGTCAGGTTCGTCAAACGGTCTGGTACAGGTTTCAAAAGTGTCTTACTACAAGGAGGGCGATGAACCGCAGATAGTTGATATTTCCAATACTCCCGAGACAGCGTATACTGTTGCCAAGGCACATGAGTTGATAGCTGCCGGCGAGGGTTTGACGACAGACGTGTATATAAGAGGCATTGTCTACAATGTTGAAGAAGTTTCATTGGAGTACGGAAACGCCACTTATGTTATTTGCGACGACGCAACAGGTCAGAATCCGCTCAAAGTGTACCGCGGATATTATCTCAACGGTGACAAATTTACGGCCGAAGATCAGATAAAGGTTGGCGACGAAGTTATTGTTTACGGTCAGTTGACTGTCTATAAAGGCGAAAATCAGGTTGGCCAGGGTAACAAACTCCACTCCCTGACAACAGGTATCAGCGACATCACGGCTGATAAGGCTGAAGGCAGCGGAGCCATCTACAACCTTGCCGGACAGCGGATTGAGAAGATGCAGAAAGGCATCAACATCATCAACGGCAAGAAATACGTTGTGAAATAATAAACGTAAGCTTGTAGTTTTAGAGTGATATCGGGCGGAAGCAAATGTTTTGTTTCCGCCTTTTTTTTGTTGTGGCAGGGTGGGGTAGGTGTTACTTGTCGCTGCGGTAATTGCGGATTGGAATAGGCGGTATATCCGTCTGAGTGGGACAGAGGTAGGGCGCACGTATGTAGGAAGCCATACAGGAGTGGAAACGACTGTCGACTGACATGTGCCGCATAGCCGGATGCAGGCTTGTGAAGGGCTTAAAAACGAATGTTTTATTTTGTTTTTAAGCCCTTTTGCCGTACCTTTGCAGAACATAAACAATGCCTCGGCACGGTTGATGAGTTTCCGGATTATTGCGGAACAACCACGATCGTGCCCTGTTAGCATCATCTTTGCAGTAAAATAAAATACGCAGACATGACGAAGAAAGACAAGGAACTGACCCCGATGATGAAGCAGTTTTTCGACCTTAAGGCACAGCATCCCGACGCTGTGCTGCTTTTTCGTTGCGGAGATTTCTACGAGACATATTGCGAAGACGCCATCACGGCATCGCAGATACTTGGCATCACGCTGACACGGCGCAGTAACGGAGGCACGGAGATGGCCGGTTTTCCGCACCATGCGCTCGACACGTACCTGCCGAAACTGGTGCGTGCCGGCAAGCGGGTGGCTATATGCGACCAGCTTGAAGACCCGAAGCTGACCCGAAAGCTGGTAAAGCGCGGTATCACAGAGCTTGTCACGCCGGGAGTGGCCATGGCCGACAACGTGCTTAACTACAAGGAGAACAATTTTCTGGCGGCCGTCCACTTCGGGAAAGCCGCCTGCGGAGTGGCTTTTCTCGACATATCCACCGGCGAGTTCCTCACCGGCCAGGGCACGTATGACTACGTAGAGAAGCTGATGGGCAACTTCTCTCCCAAGGAAGTGCTGCACGACAGGGGCCGCAAGAAAGACTTCGAGCGGTATTTCGGTAACCGTTATTTCACGTTCGAGCTCGACGACTGGGTGTTTACCGACCAGAGCGCGCGCCAGAAGCTGCTAAAACACTTCGGCGTGAAGAACCTGAAAGGCTTCGGCGTGGACCACCTTGAAAGCGGAGTGATAGCCGCCGGCGCAATATTGCAGTATCTCGAGATGACGCAGCACACGCAGATCGGCCACATCACGGGTATCGCCCGCATTGAGGAGGAACGCTACGTGAGGCTCGACAAGTTCACCATCCGCAGTCTCGAACTGCTCAATCCCATGCAGGAAGACGGCTCGTCGCTGCTCGACGTGATAGACCGCACCGTGTCGCCGATGGGCGGCCGCATGCTGCGCAGGTGGCTGCTGTTCCCCTTGAAAGACGAAAAGCCCGTTGCCGAGCGTCTCGACATGGTTGAATACTTCTTCCGCCGGCCCGATTTCCGCCGCTGTATAGACGAGCAGTTGCACCGTATGGGCGACTTGGAACGTATAATGTCGAAGGTGGCTGTGGGCCGTGTGTCGCCACGCGAGGTGGTACAGCTCAGAGTCGCGTTGCAGTCTCTGCTGCCGATAAAGACCGCCTGCCTGTCGGCCGCCGACGAAACGCTGCGCAGGGTGGGGGAGAGAATAAACCTTTGCGAGTCGCTCCGCGACAGGATAGAGCGCGAGGTAGAGTCTGACGCCCCGCAGCTTGTAAACAAGGGCGGCGTGATACGCAGCGGGGTGAACGCCGAGCTTGACGAGCTGCGCCACATAGCATACAGCGGCAAGGACTATCTCTTGAAGATACAGGAGCGCGAGATGGAGGCGACGGGCATCGCAAGCCTTAAAATAGGGTACAACAACGTGTTCGGATATTACCTCGAAGTGCGCAACACGCACAAGGAGCGGGTGCCCGAGGGATGGGTGCGCAAGCAGACACTGGCCAACGCCGAGCGTTACATCACCCAGGAACTGAAAGAGTACGAGGAGAAAATTCTCGGGGCTGAAGACCGCATACTGGCTCTGGAAGCAAAGCTGTTTGGCGAGCTTGTCATGGCCATGCAGGAGTTCATACCTCAAATTCAGATAAACGCCGGCATCGTGGCTCATCTCGACTGTCTGCTGTCGTTTGCCAAGACGGCCGAGGAAAACAACTACATACGTCCGCAGATAGACTCCACCGACGTGATAGACATAAAGCAGGGACGACACCCCGTGATAGAGAAACAGTTGCCTCCGGGAGAGGATTTCGTGCCGAACGACATATATCTGGACAGCGACAAGCAGCAGATAGTGATAATAACAGGGCCGAACATGGCCGGAAAATCGGCTCTGCTGCGTCAGACTGCGCTGATAGTACTGCTCGCCCAGATAGGAAGTTATGTGCCGGCAGAGAGCGCCAGAATAGGCCTGGTCGACAAGATATTCACCCGTGTGGGCGCGTCGGACAACATATCGCTCGGCGAATCGACATTCATGGTCGAGATGACCGAGGCTTCAAACATACTGAACAACGTGTCGTCGCGCTCTCTCGTGCTCTTCGACGAGCTGGGACGCGGCACTTCCACATACGACGGCATAAGCATAGCGTGGGCAATAGTGGAGTATATGCACGAAAATCCGCGGGCACGGGCACGCATGCTCTTCGCCACACACTACCATGAGCTGAACGAGATGGAGAAGAATTTCGACCGCATAAAGAACTATAACGTAAGTGTGCGGGAGGCCGGCGGAAAGGTGATCTTCTTGAGAAAGCTCGCCCGTGGCGGCTCGGAGCACTCTTTCGGTATTCATGTCGCCGAGATTGCGGGCATGCCGAAAAGCATTGTCAAGAGGGCGAACACTATCCTGAAACAGCTCGAAGACGACAACTCTTCCGTTGGTTCGGCAGGCAATCCGGCCGTCACGCTCGCCAATCCGGCGGCCGACACGCAGCTGAACTTCTTCCAGCTCGACGACCCCGTGCTCTGCCAGATACGCGACGAGATTCTGGGTCTCGACATAAACAACCTCACTCCCATGGAGGCTCTCAACAAGCTGAACGATATCAAGAAGATTGTAGGCGGATAAACAGGGTGGGGCAGGCATATAACGAAAATCCGGTGACAGTGAAAAAACATTTTTCCTGTCACCGGATTTTCGGTTGATAATTTTCTGTTTATCATTGTTTGTTGTACGTAATAGACATGAATCCGCACGAACTTGAAAACTTGCTGTCATTTCTTTTCTGTCGTTTCATAGTCTTGCCGTTGTGTTTTTACTTCGTGTTTGTAATGTCCTGACTTTATATTTGTGTCGTTTTCCTTGTGTTTTCATGTCGTTTCTGGTACGTGGTTATTGTCATATTAGTAATAATAAATTCATGAATTTAACATTTTTATTTTCTTTAAAGTAGGATTTTTTAACGCTACGCATCGCTATACGCAATGCGATAATATTTTTATTGAAAGATGACGATTTTGCGGATGTTTTGCAACGGGACGCTCGTTGGAGTGCGTTTGGTTGGCCGTTGCATTGCATTCAGTATCCCGTTGCATTACAACGGGATACTGAATGCAATGCAACGAGGTGCTAATGAGCCCCCTCCGACTCTCTCGAGGGGGAGAATTTGGAGCAGAAACAAATTAAAATCCTTATATAATACTGACACACAGATATTTACAAAAACCGTAAAATACGGAGATATTTTCGTCCGCCGGATTTTTATTTTGAAATAAAACGAATTATGGAGAGCGTTTTGTAAAGATAGTTCCGAGTTTTTGTTGTGTCTGTCGATGATCTTTATTTAAATGCGGGATAAGTTGATTTTAAGATGTGATTTTTTGGTTATTCCATATTATTTTTGCTATCTTTGTGGTGTGGTTGGGATTGCCCCGACCACTACTTTTAGGAAATAGGAGCGTTGTGTCCTCATCTTGTAAGTGCGAAGCCTGAGAAACTTATCACAAATCGACAAGAGTTGGCATGACAGTTCCCACGTTATGGCGTGGGCTGTTGTCACCATATCTTTCGATTAAGGTTTTCTCAGGGCCTGCACTTTAAGACGTGGCGCATAGCAGGCCACGCTCTTTTAATTTTTATTTAACCGCTTCCGCATGGCCTGAGGAGCTAAATTTATGATTATGAAAAAGGTATTATCGGTTGTGTTGGTTGTCATGCTGGCTTTGGCTGCGCATGCACAGAATGATGTCACGAAGTTTCTTGGCATTCCTGTGGATGGCAGTAAGCAGGCAATGATACAGAAGTTGAAAGCCAAAGGGTATAAATATAATTCTACTTATGATTTTTTAGAGGGGGAATTTAATGGTAATGATGTTCATATATATGTTGTGACTGATAATAATAAAGTATGGCGAATAATGGTAACTGATGAAAAAAGTATAGATGAAACGAGTATAAAACTACGGTTTAATAAACTTTGCAGGCAGTTTAATAATAATAAAAAGTATGTCCAATCATCATTAAATGACTTTACAATACCGGAAGATGAGGATATAAGCTATGAAATGTTAGTTCATAAAAAGCGCTATGAAGCATCTTTTTTTCAATTACAAGGAACTGAAAATGATAATCCTTACAATAGATTTGTTTGGTTTATGATAAGGGAATTTGAGGGTAAATATTATATAACAATGTTTTATGATAACGAATATAACAGATCTAACGGTGAGGATTTATAACATTATAAAACAATGAAATCATGAAAACAGAAAATCAAGAGAAAGAGATTGTCATCAGATGTGGCAAGACTACAGACAACTTTGAGACACTGAAAGAACTGTGTGAGAAAGAAGCCGAGAAATTATCGGAAACGATAAGAGTTACCGAGCATGAGACGGTCTCTGTGCCCTGTTGGACAGAGGATGCGCCCGAGCTTATCTGTGTGGCTCGTTTTGAGATAGGCAACGGTGGTTCGATAGTGTATAATTTGGATTTCTCCGAAACAACCTTATAAGTATTTCACATATTAACAAACAAATATCCATCACCAACGGGAAAGGCAAATGACGCTTTTTCTGTTGATGATGAATATTTGTTTTATTCGTTAATATATTACCGCCGCCTCTTTTTGGTGGTGATATAATGAACTGGTGTACAGCCATTCTACGGCTTTCGGATATTAATTCTCATCTGTAATATCCTCTATGTTCTCCATTATCTCGCGGTATTTGCGTTGTATCTTGAAGTGAACGGAGAAGCCGGCTATACCTCCGGCGACACCTCCTATGGCTCCGCCAATAAGTAGCGGCATTCCGTTGGTGATGTTGTATCCTTCGTAGCAGAACCAGCCGAGCCATACGGTGACGAACGGTATTCCGAGCATCAGCCAGTCGGCATCCATCTTTTTGGCGCGGGCTATGCCGCGGTTTGTCTCTATGAGGCTGTTTTCGGGCTTGAAAGCCTGTCTGAGGGCTTTCATGTTGTAATACGTATATACTCCCGCCGTGATGAAAAAGAGGCTCGTGACGATGTTGAACGGCAGCGAGAAGCCAATCCATCGCATGGCCGTCATGGTGTAGGGGACCATCAGCACGCACGCAATGATGGATATGATGTATTTCCGTGATATCCATTTGCTGTTTCTATTCATTGCCCGGCGCAGTATCTTGTCGTTGACGATGGTCTGCTTTTCGAGTATGCTTTTCAGTGCCTGCATTTGTGATTGCAGGTCGTCTTGTCTGTTTACGTTTTCCATTTTCATTGTTTTTTTTGTTGTTATACATTTAGTTTTTCCGGTTATTGCGATACCGTATGTCTGTTTTTCAGACGGTGTTTTCTGTTTTTCGGGGTGCCTGTCGTCCCGTTTCCGGGAGGCAGCAGTGCCGTGGCGGTGTGTTTGCGGTGTCAGTCGGACATGCGTTTCAGTTGCTCCTTAATCCTGAACAGTCGCACGGAGACGTTCTTTGCGCTTATTCCGACGATGTCCGCTATCTCGTCGTAGCTTATGTTTTCGAGCCACAGCAGCACTATCGCGCGGTCGAACGGGCGCAGCCTGCTTATCCGTCGGTGGAGCAACGAGGCTTGTGCCGTGTCTTCGTTGTCGGTCTCGAAGAGGTCTACTGTCATGGTGAGATCGGCCGATTGCCGCCTTTTCTTCTTTCGCTCGGTGGATATGCAACTGTTGAGCGCCACCCGGTATATCCATGTCTTGATGTCGCTGCGGCTCTTGAAGCTGTCAAATCCATTCCACAGTTTTACGAGAACTTCTTGAAACAGGTCAGCGATCTCGTCGGCATCTCTGGAAAACATGTAGCAGACGGTATAGATAGTGCCTTTGTGTTCTCTCACAATCCGTGTGAACTCTTTTTCGGATGTTTTCATCATTTTATTTTGTTTGTTAATCAGTTTCTGTATGTTAGACGCTCAGTGTGCCGGAAAAACTACATTGTTTTTGGAAAAAGGAGTTTTGGCTTATTCAAGAGTTGTGTAGTGAGAGTAGTATGGAGTAAGTGAATATGCGTGGTTGGTTAAGTCTGTGCTTTCAATACATTGGATGGTGGGTAGGATATGATAAGTGGATATTAATGGGATATGCGGTAAGTTTTCTAGGAGTTGAAGGGCAATATTAATGAGATATGCGGTAAAAGGAATTAGGGGAAATTTACCGTAAATTTCCCCTAATTCCTTTCCCGTTTATACTTCTTCCGGTAATATTTTTACTACTGTTTACTTACTGATCGCCTGTCGTTTTCTTTCGGTATACCGTCCTTTTTCTATCAGTCTTGTGTTTCTTTTCTTTTATCCTCATGCCGGACGGCTCTATCCCAGCTGTTTTGCCGTCATTTGTCCTTTCTGCTCCTTGCCATGCACACAGCGCCGAGCACGATGAACGGTATGCTAAGCAGTTGTCCCATGTTCAATATCATGTCGGCCTCGAAGGCTTCCTGTATATCTTTGGTGTACTCGATGAAGAAACGGAAAGTGAATATGTATGCGAGACAAAGGCCGAAGAAGAAGCCTGTGCCCACCTTTTCGGCGTGCTTGCGGTATAACGCCCAGCCGATGAAGAAGAGAACGGCGTAGGCTATCGCCTCATAGAGTTGACCGGGATGCCGCGGCATGGAGTCTACGCGCTCGAATATGAACGCCCATGGCACATCGGTTATCTTACCGATAATCTCAGAGTTCATCAGGTTTCCGAGTCTTATGAAGCACGCCGTGACGGGCGTGGCTATGGCGATATTGTCGAGCACGGTCCAGAGTTTCACTCCGGTACGCTTCACGTAGAGCCATAGGGCGAGCATTAAGCCGAGCGTTCCGCCGTGGCTTGCCAGTCCCTCGTAGCCTGTAAACTTCCAACCGCCGTCCGGAAGAAAGTGAATAGGCACTATCATCTCGATGAAGTGTGGCACCGACGTGAGGAAATAGTCGGGCTGGTAGAACAGGCAATGCCCAAGGCGGGCACCTGCCAATATGCCTATGAAGCAGTAGAAGAACAGCGGTTCGAACAGCTCTTCCTTTATTTTCTGCTGCTTGTAGAGCATTTTTACTATGATATATGCCGCCGCCAGACCTATGAGCCAGCACAGGGAGTACCAGCGTATGCCCGCAAATGCGGTCAGATCGGGGTTCCAGACGATATAATTAAGTATGTTCATAATTGCAAATGATTATTGGTTCGCGGTTTATGGTAATTCGTTTCGGAGTTTATTACTATTCGTTTTGCGGTTTATGATAATTCGTTTTGCGGTTTATTATGCTTTGGTTCGGGGTTCGGTCGATAAGTGTCGAGCCATGATTACTTTCATTTCTTGAAAGCACAGGCATAGCCGCCAAGCATATCTACTTACTCCATACTACTTACTGCACAACTCCTTGATAAAGCGTTTGTCGTTAACTTCCAAACAAAAACTCCTTTAACTTTCCTCAAAAGAGCCTACACATTAAACCGGAAGTGCATGATGTCTCCGTCCTGAACGACGTATTCCTTGCCCTCGATGCCCAGCTTGCCGGCCTCCCGCACGGCGCTCTCGGAGCCGTATTGGATATAGTCTTCGTATTTGATTACCTCGGCGCGGATAAATCCTTTCTCGAAGTCCGTGTGTATCACGCCGGCGCATTGAGGCGCTTTCCAGCCCTTGCGGTATGTCCATGCCTTCACCTCCATCTCTCCTGCGGTGATGAATGTTTCGAGGTTAAGCAGCGAGTAGGCTTTCTTTATCAGTCGGTTCACGCCGCTTTCTTCCAGCCCCAGCTCGTCGAGGAACATCTGCTTGTCCTCATACGATTCCAGTTCGGCGATGTCTTCTTCCGTCTTTGCGGCGATAACCATCGCCTCGGCACCCTCTTCACGGGCCAGCTCCTCCACGCGGCGGGTCTTATCGTTGCCTGTCTTAGCGGCTGTCTCATCCACGTTGCACACGTATAACACCGGCTTGGCGGTAAGCAGAAAGAGGTTGCGTGCGGCCTCCTGCTCGTCCTTACTCTCGAACTCCACGGTACGTGCGTTCTTTCCCTGTTCCAGTGCCGCTTTGTACGCTTCGAGCACTCCTACCTCTATTTTGGCCTCCTTGTTGTTGCCCACAGCGGCCACTTTGGCCTGCTTTTGCAGTCGAGCCTCTATCGTTTCGAGGTCTTTGAGTTGCAGTTCGGTGTCTATTATCTCCTTGTCGCGTATGGGGTCTATCGTTCCGTCTACGTGTGTGATGTTATCGTCGTCGAAACAGCGCAGCACGTGTATTATGGCATCCGTCTCGCGGATGTTTCCGAGAAACTTGTTTCCGAGACCTTCGCCTTTCGATGCACCCTTGACCAGTCCGGCGATGTCCACTATCTCGCACGTTGCCGGCACTATTCGCCCGGGGTGCACAATCTCGGCGAGCCGTGTCAGCCGCTCATCGGGCACGGTGATCACGCCCACATTGGGTTCTATCGTACAAAAAGGGAAATTGGCCGCCTGCGCCTTTGCGCTCGACAGACAGTTGAAAAGCGTGGACTTGCCCACATTGGGCAGTCCCACGATACCACATTTTAAAGCCATATCTATTTTAAACGTTTAAATTCCGTATAGTCGAAACATCGCTGTCATATACCGGAGAACGGCACCGTGCGGTCATGCGCTTGGCTTGTCTGCCTGCCGGGTGACCTGTGTTTCTTTTGCAAAGGTAGTCTAAATAGTATAAAAAGCAAAATAAATAATGTTTTGTTTGCTTTCAGACATGCAAAAGTTATTGTCGTCGTGCTCTGAAAACCATGGTGATACATGGCATGACAGCCGCTCGGACGTTTGTTTCCTGCTTACCGCTTTTTGGAACATGCGGGGCAGGCGGTGCTTCTCCTCACGGCTATCTTCATGAAGTCCATCGTGCGGGCGTCGAACCGCAGCAGCCTGTCGGTCAGCAGGGTGCCCGTGCCCGTGAGATATTTCAGTGCCTCGGCGGCCTGTATCGTGCCGAGCATTCCCGCTATGGCGCCCAGCACCCCCGCCCCGGCCTTGGCCGGCATGACGTCGGGTGGGGGAGCGGAGCCGAAGATGCAGCGGTAGCATGCCGTGCCGGGCGTGTGTGTGAATGTGTGACCCTCAAACTCGAATATTGCGCCGTGGGAGAACGGTTTGCCTGTAGCCACGCAGAGGTCGTTGATGAGTATCTTGGCGGCGAAGTTGTCTGTGCCGTCTATCACGAAGTCATATCCGTCCATGATGTCCAGGGCATTGCTCTCCGTGAGCATCCCGTTGTGTGTGTGCACCGTGATGTTGGGGTTTATAGCTGTCATCCTTTGCCGTGCCGACTCGGTCTTCTGTATGCCCACCATCTCTGTGGTGTGTATCACCTGCCGTTGCAGGTTGGAGAGGTCTACCGTGTCGCCGTCGGCTATTCCTATTGTGCCCACTCCCGCCGCCGCGAGATACATCAGTACGGGTGAGCCGAGTCCGCCCGCTCCGACCACGAGCACCCGCCCGCGCTTGATTTTCTCCTGGCCCTCGATGCCTATCTCAGGTAACAGTATATGCCGGCTGTACCGTTGCCGTTCCTCTTCCGTCAGGTGTGTCATATAGCTTGTCTCGATGATTAAACATGTGCAAAGATAATGCTTTTCACGTGAAACATGTCCGCTTGTCGGGATAAAACGGTAACTTTGCAGAAGACAAGCAAACTTAAAGACAACAAACAATGAATATCGTTTCTGTATTTGGCACATGTCCGGCCTGTATTTGGCGTACTGTGTTTTCACGTATCGCCGCCATGCTGGCGTTTGTGTTTTTCGTTGCCGTCCCGGTAGGGGCGGGAGAACCGGATCCGCAGTTTGACGGACACCGCCGCATAGACCTTTGGCAGGGTGTTAAGATGCCGAACAGCCGGGGGCTTCACATCACAGACTCCGTCAGCAACCATCGCACGTGGCGCGTAGCCAGTCCGCGGCTATATGCCTTTCAGCCGTGTGCCGACGAGCGTACAAATACAGCCGTGATACTCATTCCCGGCGGAGGATATGCCAAGCAGGCATACGAGGCTGCCGGCATAACGATGGCCCGGTGGCTCAACAGTATAGGCATCACGGCGTTCGTATTGCTGCACCGTCTGCCCAACTCGCCCGACCTGACAAATGGCTGGGAAGCACCTGTGCAAGACGCTCAGCGGGCCGTGAGATATGTGCGTGCCAATGCGGCCGAGTATGGTATTGCTCCTGATCGCATAGGGGTCATGGGGTGCAGTGCCGGCGGCCATGTATGTGCCTGCGTGTCAACGATAGCCGACGACATGAGCCTTGCGGGCGACTCGCTCGACAGACACTCGTTCCGTCCCGACTTTGCGATACTCGTCAGTCCGGTGATAAGGATGACAGACGGCCTTGAAAGGCATTTCCTGTGCTCCGAGGCGGGCAATGAGGAGCTGCTTGCCCGTTACAGCATGGACCGCCACGTGACACCGGCCAATCCGCCTACACTGTTCATCCATGCGTCTGACGACCGCACGGTGAAACCCGTTCATAGCCTGTCGATGTATCAGGCGCTGATAGACAAGGGTGTCACACGCTCGTCGATACACATATTTCCTTTCGGGCGGCACAGCATTGCCGTGCGCCGTCAGCCAGGTACGACGGCCCTATGGCCGGAGATTGCCGAGCTGTGGATGGAGGAGACAGGGTTTCTCGAACCGCTGAAATACGGGAGATGAAGTAAAAAGGCTGTGTTTCACAGCTTTAAAATGTAATGATAAAGTCACGTATTTAACACTTTGTTTTCTGCTGAAATAGAAAACGAAGACGATATGCACCGCTATATGCAATGCTATATGCCGCTTTTCGCCATAGACGAAAAGCGGCGTTTTTCCGCGACGGGCATCCCCGTCGCATGGTGTTGTCAGTGTGCTTCGAGCCAGTTTGCGCCCCAGCCGCAGTCTGCCGTGAGCGGCACTTTCATCTCGAAAGCTCCCTGCATCTCTTCAAGCACTATGCGCTCTACAAGCTCTTTCTCATCGGCCGGCACGCTGAAGTTGAGTTCGTCGTGTACCTGTAATATTATCTTGGCGCGCACTCCCTCGGCCTTGAAGCGGCGGTGTATGCGTATCATCGCCACTTTTATTATGTCGGCGGCCGTGCCCTGGATTGGGGCGTTTATGGCGTTGCGCTCCGCAAAACCGCGCACGGTGGCGTTTCGCGAGTTTATGTCGGCCAGATAGCGTCTCCGTCCGAATAGGGTGTCCACGTAGCCTTGGCTACGTGCCGTCTCCTTGGCCTGCTCCATGTATTCATGCACGTGCGGGAACGTCTCGAAATAACCGTCTATCAGCTGTCGTGCCTCGTCACGGCCTATGTTGAGCCGGTCAGCCAGTCCCCACACGGTGATGCCGTAGATGATGCCGAAGTTGGCCCGCTTGGCTTTTGTCCGTTGGTCGCGCGTCACGCTGTCGATAGCCTCTTTGTATATCTTGGCTGCCGTGGCCGCGTGTATGTCGTGCCCCTCACGGAAAGCCTCGATCATGTTTTCGTCGCCGCTGAGGTGCGCCATGACGCGCAGTTCTATCTGGCTGTAATCGGCGGAGAAGAACAGGCAGCCAGGCTCCGGTATGAAAGCGCGGCGTATCTCTTTGCCGTCCTCGCCCCGCACGGGGATGTTTTGCAGGTTGGGGTCGCTCGAAGATAGTCGTCCGGTGGCCGTGACCGTCTGGTTGAACGACGTGTGTATGTGCCCGGTCCGGGCGTTGATGAGCTTCGGCAGGGCGTCCACGTATGTGCCCAGCAGTTTCTTTAACCCTCTGTGCGCCAGTATGTCGGCCACAATCTCGTGCTTGCCTTTCAGTGTTTGCAGCACATCCTCGCTCGTGACATACTGTCCTGTTTTCGTCTTCTTGGGCTTCTCTATGATTTTCAGTTTGCCGAACAGTATGTCGCCAACCTGTCGTGGCGACGCGATGTTGAACCGCTCGCCCGCCAGTTCGTATATCCGCCGTTCGAGTTCTTCCATCCGTGCGGTCAGTATGTTAGATGTTTCGGCCAGTGACCGGGTGTCTATCCGCACGCCGTTCATCTCCATTTCCGCCAGCACGGGCATGAGCGGCATCTCTATTTCGTGGAACAGTCGCTCGGCGCCGTACTTCTTTAATTCAGGTTCGAGCTTGTTTTTCAGTTTCAGTGTGATGTCGGCGTCCTCGGCGGCATACTCGTATACCTCAGTCGGTGTCAGGTCGCGCATGTTCTTCTGGTTCTTGCCTTTCGGACCGATAAGCTCGTCTATGTGTATGGTCTTGTAGTTGAGATACACTTCGGCCATGTAGTCCATGTTGTGACGCAACTCCGGTTGTATGAGATAGTGGGCTATCATGGTGTCGAACATGGGGCCGGCCAAGGTCACGCCGTAGTTTGCCAGCACTTCAAGATCATACTTTATGTTTTGCCCTACCTTGACTATTTTATCGTTTTCGTATATCGGTTTAAATATATTAACAATTCTTTGGGCTTCTTCACGGTTGGCCGGTACTGGCACGTAAAAAGCCTCATTTTCCTTGACGGCAAAGCTCAAACCGACCAATTCGGCATCAATCGCGTTCATTGAGGTAGTCTCCGTGTCTAGACTGAGAATTTCTTTTGTAATGAAATAATCATAAATTCGATGTAAACCATCCTCTGTATCAATGAGTTGGTAGTCGTGAGGGGTCGTTTTAAGGCTCTCAAAACTCGAAAATTCTGCGCTGCATGTGCTCTCGCCCGTATTTTCCGCAAATAAATCGAGTTGTGTATTATCGCTTTTTTGCTTATTTTCAGTTTTTTTTAGAAATTTGTTTGCAAAGCTTTTGAACTCCAACTCATCGAATATTTTTCGCAGTTCGTCCTCGTCGGGGTCGGCCACTGCGAGAGAGTCGAGGTCGAGTGGGATGGGGACATCGGTCTTGATGGTGGCGAGGAACTTCGAGAACACGATCTGTTCACGGTTCTCTTCCACTTTCTTTTTTATGGCGCCTTTCAGCTTGTCGGTGTTTTCGAGCAGGTTTTCGATGCTTCCGAACTCGTTGATCAGTTTTGCGGCGGTCTTCTCTCCCACACCCGGGCATCCCGGAATATTGTCCGACGAGTCGCCCATCAGCCCGAGCAGGTCTATCACTTGCAGAGGCGACGATATGCCATACTTCGCCTCCACCTCTTTCTCGCCCATTATCTCGTATCCCGCATTGCCGTGTCTCGGGCGATACATGTATATGTTCGGCCGGATGAGCTGGCCGTAGTCCTTGTCGGGTGTGAGCATGTATGTGGTGACGCCGGCTTCCGCCGCTTTCACGGCGAGTGTGCCTATGACGTCGTCCGCCTCATATCCTTCCGCCTCGATGACAGGTATGTTGAACGCCCTGAGCATGTCTTTGATGATAGGTACCGATGCCTTTATATCCTCGGGACATGCCTCCCGCTGTGCCTTATACTCGGGGTAGGCCTCGTGCCTGAATGTAGGGCCGGCGGGATCGAAAGCCACTCCTATATGGGTGGGTCTCTCTTTTGTGAGCACCTCGTTCAGAGTGTTTAGAAATCCCATTACCGCCGATGTGTTGAGGCCTTTCGAGTTAACTCTCGGGCTTCGTATCAGGGCGTAGTATGAGCGGTATATCAGCGCGTATGCGTCTATGAGGAAGAGTTTATCCATAATTCTATTTAATTTTAAGCGTAAAATTACGAAAAAATAATCAGTATACCGATAAAAATCAGTAATTTTGTGCCAAATTAAATTCGATGGACTATTTATCACTGATAAGGAAACCAATAGAAACCGAATTGAGCGATTTCATCGGATTGTTCAACGATTCGCTCACGCATACAGACGGACTTCTCTCACAGGCTTTGGAATATATTCGCCGCCGCACGGGCAAGCAAATGCGCCCCATGCTGATATTGCTGATGGCGAGAAACTACGGGCTTGTGACTGATGTGACACAGAATGCGGCCGTGGGTCTTGAGCTGTTGCACACGGCAAGCCTCGTGCACGACGACGTGGTTGACGAGAGTTGCGAGCGGCGCGGGCAGGCATCAGTGAACGCCATGTACAACAATAAGGTGGCGGTGCTTGTGGGCGACTATCTGCTTTCAACGGCGCTGCTCCGGGTGGCCTGTACGAGAAACGCCACGATAGTGGAATATCTCTCGGAGCTTGGACGTGTTTTGGCAAGCGGAGAGATACTTCAGCTGTCCACCACACATAACCAGGAGATATCGGAAACCGTTTATTATCAGGTGATAAGGCAGAAGACAGCGGCGCTTTTCGAGGCCTGTTGCGCCATGGGGGCAATGTCTTCAGGTGCCTCTGTGTCGGGCATTGAGGAAGCAAAGGCGTTCGGACGCAATCTCGGCATCATCTTTCAGATAAGAGACGACATATTCGATTACTACGAGTCGCCCGAGATAGGCAAGCCCACGGGCAACGATATGGCCGAAGGAAAATTGACACTTCCCGTCATACATGCCTTGAAAGCTACAGGCGACGGGGCCATGCATGCGCTTGCCCTGCGGGTGCGCAACCGCATCGCCACCCAGGAAGAGATAAGCATGCTCATCGGTTTCGCAAAGGCGAATGGCGGAATAGAGTATGCCGAGAGCCGGATGAAAGACCTGCGGGGCGAATGTCTCGCTTTCATAGACAGGTCTGTGGCTGCGGAAGACATAAAGACCGCGCTCAGGGCATACATCGATTTCGTGATAGAACGTAGCAAGTAAGGGGATATAGCGGAGCAAATAAGAAGATAGAACGAGGCAAATAGAAATATAGCAGGACATCATAGCAAAATGCACGGAAAGCGCTGTCATGGCTTTCCGTGCATTTTGTGTTTGGTATCATCATGCTTGTATGTATGAGGATAAAGCGCTGCCCGTCATCTTCCGCCGCTTATGATTTTGGTAATCGTGGGCATGGTTCTGCTCATCACATGATATATCATCAGGCAAATGGCAATCGTTATTACCGGCACGGCAAAGAAAACGGCAATCAGCAGGTATGGAGATTGCGGGTGCGGTGCCGTTTATCCGTAAGCATTCCAACGTTTCAAGACGTTTGTTCTCAGAAGAACTTGGTCTCTTCGCCCGTGATCTCGCTCAGCAGCATGTTGGCCAGCCGGCTCGTGCCGAGGCGGAACCATTGGTTGGTGAGCCATTTTTCGCCCAGCACCTCTTTCACTATCGTATAGTATATCAGTGCGTCCATCACGCTGTTGATGCCTCCGGCGGGCTTGAAACCTATCTGTATGCCTGTTTTGTCGTAGTATTCCTTTATAGCCTGACACATCACGTAGGCGGCTTCGGGTGTTGCCGCGGGTTCGAGCTTGCCTGTCGATGTCTTTATGTAGTCCGCTCCGGCATACATTGCCAGGATAGACGCTTTCTTGATGTTCTCGGCTGTTTTGAGGCATCCCGTTTCGAGAATGACCTTCATTTTCCTGTCGCCGCACACCTCTTTCAGCTCGCCGATTTCGTCGGCCACGCTCTCGTAGTCGCCGCTGAGAAACTTACCCACCGACATCACGATATCAATCTCTGTGGCGCCGTCTTTTATGGCGAGCGCAGTCTCGGCCACCTTGACCTCTATAACGGCCTGAGAAGACGGGAAACTGCCCGATACGCATGCTATTTCAACACCGTCCACCTCGAGCGTCTCGCTCACCACGTCGGCAAAGCATGGATATACGCATACGGTGGCTATGTGGGGTAGGTCGGGGTATGTGTTGTCGAACTCGTTGACGCGCTCGGTGAACGCCATTACGCTTTCCGGTGAGTCGGTTGTTTTCAGTGTGGTAAGCTCGATGCTGCCCATAAGGAATTTTTTCACCTCGGGTGTGTCGTTCTCGTGTACTTTCTCTGCTATTATCTTCTTCACGGCCTCGCGCACGCTGTCGTCGGACGGTGCGCTGTCGTACTTACCGAGAGCTTCTTCGATCTTGCTCTTTCCGTGGGCATGCTCATGCCGCTGCCCGCATGTGTCTGAATGTCTTTCCGTCATATTCTTATTGTTTTTTTTGTTTGATTGTATGTTTATATATTGTTTTTCGTGGATTGTGAGTTGGATGATTGAGGGTGGGGCGGCTCAAGACTGTGTTCACTCTCCTCCGAGCTTCTTGTTGTTGATGTGCCTGTCCTTGTCCCGTGCGGTCTTTTTCTCGATGTTGCGGCGCAGTTCCTCGGTGAGGTCGATGCCTGTCTGGTTGGCTATGCAGAGCAGCACCCACAACACATCGGCCATTTCGTCGCCAAGGCTGTCTTTATCACCGGGCTTGAAGCTCTGGTCGCCATAGCGACGGGCCATTATGCGCGCCATCTCGCCTACCTCCTCGGTGAGGACGGCCATGTTGGTGAGTTCGCTGAAATAGCGCACGCCGTATGCCTTGATCCATTGGTCTACAAGGCGCTGCGCCTCGCTGATGGTGATGGCTGTACTTTTTTCCACGGATGGATGAGGTTTCGCTGCCATGCTGTCTTCTTCTTTCATTGCTTTATGTTGTCTTTCAATGAATATATGCTTTATGCCGTTGTTTTCCATTGCCTTTGTCGGAGTGGGGCGGGACTTTACTCCGGATTTTTAGAGTCCATGCAGATTGTCACGGGGCCATCGTTGAGCAGTTCCACCTTCATGTCTGCTCCAAACTCACCCGTGCCCACGGGGCATCCTGTGGCTTCGCCCAGCAGCGTGCAGAACTCTTTGTACAGCGGTATGGCGGTCTCGTGGCCTGCGGCCCGTATCCATGACGGGCGGTTACCCTTTTTATACGACGCCATGAGTGTAAACTGACTTATCACCAGCGCCTCTCCGCCGATGTCTGTTATCGGGCGGTTCATCACGCCGTTGTCGTCTTCGAAAATCCGCAGGGAGGCTGTTTTTCTGGCCAGCCACGCCGCGTCTTCGCTTGTGTCTTCGGCACATACGCCGAGCAGTATGAGAAAGCCCCGGCCTATTGCCGATTTTACTTTCCCGTCTATGCTCACAGATGCGTGCGCCACGCGTTGTATCACTATTCTCATCCTTATTATATCGCTTGTTTCAACTATTCGTTGTATCAATATGCAAACTTACATATTTTTTCAGACATAGCGTAATATTTTTGGCCTATAAAGCCATAAATGTGGTTAATCTTTATTTCCGGAATACTATTTCTCACGGGCTGAGACACATGTTGGTGATCTGTATTTATCCATTCAATGATAACGGCATTTTGATGAGTGCCGGTCCGCATCGTTAGTGTTCCGTACACGCTCATTTCCCGCCATGTAAGTTCGCATGTTTCCATGTGTCGTTTTGGGTGTTTGTTGCCGGATTTATATATATTTTTCGCTGTATGAATATTTTTTATTGCCGGTTGATGGCGTTCTCTTGATTTGTAGAATATAGTTTGTGAACTATTTTTACAAAACATGCTTTATATTTCGCCAGTTTCAAAATTAAAAACCGCCTGCCGAAAATACTCGAGTTTTGGATGGTTTTGCACAAATATCTGTGTGTCAGGGTGATACGCTGGACATACCTGCCTCGACTGCAAATACAACCTTGCCTGTACTCCCGATTTTTTCCGTTTAGCGTCCCGTTGGTTCGCGTTTAGCGTCTAAATGGAGTGCAACGGGATGCTAAACGCAACGCGATTGGCAACCGAACGCACTCCGACGGGCATCCCGTTGCAGAATATCGGAAGGATTTTTGAGTTTGAAATGAAAGCATATCGCTTTGCGTATCGTGATTGGTATCGTACTGATTTTCTATTTCGTGAAAAAGCAAAACGCTTTTTTTATGATAATTATATTACAGATCCGGGAATGTTTTTACGGTTTTGGGTTACCGCTCGGGCATGTAAGCGGTTGGTTGGCTTGGTGGGTAAGTAGCACCGGCGGGTATCGG
This sequence comes from Prevotella sp. PTAC, assembly GCF_013166535.1. Classification (NCBI taxonomy): domain Bacteria; kingdom Pseudomonadati; phylum Bacteroidota; class Bacteroidia; order Bacteroidales; family Prevotellaceae; genus Prevotella; species Prevotella sp. PTAC. The sequence goes on along the minus strand of NZ_JABKKK010000003.1, from coordinate 101,232 downwards.
CGGTGCTACTTGCTATTGTGTTTTCATCATTAAAGAATAATGCTTTGCTGTTTTGAAAGAGTTTTTTGTATTCGGTCATTTATTGAAATACTCGTATATGAGTTTCGCTTTTGCCGTTCCCACGATGGAAGATAGAGTCTTTTCGTCTGCCGATTTTATCTGCTTCACGCTTTTCAGTTCTTTAAGCAGGGTCTCTTTGGTCTTCGGGCCGATGCCTTTGATGTCGTCAAGCTCGCTGTGCAGGGCGTGTTTTGATCGCTTGTCGCGATGGAAAGTGATGGCAAAGCGGTGTACCTCGTCCTGTATGTGAGTGAGCAGGCGGAACAGCTCGCTGTCTGTCTTCATGCCAACGGTGACGGGCGGAAAACCGTATAGCAGCTCGTTGGTGCGGTGTCGGTCGTTCTTGGCCAGTCCGGCGATGGGAATTTGTAGTCTCAGCTCGTCTTCGACTACCTGCCGCACCACCTCCATCTGTCCCCGGCCGCCGTCGGTTATGATGAGGTCGGGCAGGGGTGCGCCCTCTTCCAGCAGGCGGGTGTAACGCCGGCGCACCACCTCCTGCATGGATGCGTAATCATCGGGGCCGCTGGCGGTCTTTATGTTGTACTTGCGGTAGTCGCGTTTGCTCGGCCGCATTTTTTTGAATACCACGCAGGCGGCCACGGCATCGGTTCCGCTGATGTTCGAATTGTCGAAACACTCTATCTGATAGGGCATTTTGGGCAGTTTCAGGCAGTCTTGTATCTCTTTCATGAGACGCACCGATTTCTGTTCGGGATTTAGCTTTTCGGCCTGTTTCAGGCGGTCGAAACGGTACTGGCGGCAGTTCATCTGCGACAGGTCGAGCAGCGTCTTGCGATCGCCACGCTGCGGAACGGTGAGTGTCACCCCGTCGAGCGGCAGGTCGATAGCCATGGGCAATACAATCTCGCGCGAAGTGCTCTTGAACCGTTCGCGCATCTCCACGATGCCCAGTGCGAGCAGTTCCTGGTCGCTTTCATCGAGCCGTTTGCGGTATTCGAATGTGAACGACTGGTTGATGTTTCCGGCCGTTACGTGGATATAGTTGATGAAGGCAGTCTTTTCGTCGCTTGTGATCGAGAAAACGTCCACATTATCTATAACATGGCTCACCACCTCGCTCTTTGCGCAGAAACTCTCTATAAGAAGATACTTTTTCTTTATCTCCTCGGCTTCCTCAAAGCGAAGCTCTTCGGCGAGCTTCTCCATCTCCGCTCGCATGTCTCGTAGCACACCCCGTGTGTTTCCTTTGAGTATCTCTCTCGCACGGGCTATGTTTTTACGGTATTCATCGGCTGTCTGGCGACCTATGCACGGCCCCTCGCAGTTCTTGATGTGGTATTCGAGGCACACATCGTATTTGTTGTGTCTGACGCCATCTTCTGTCATGGGTATGCGGCATGTGCGCGGCCGGCAGAGCTTTTTTATCAGTTCGAGCACGGCATACATGGAGTTCAGGTTGGAGTAGGGGCCGTAAAACGTGCCCCACGACTTGTTGATGTTGCGGGTCTTGAATATGCGGGGAAAAGGCTCGTTGGTTACGCAAATGCTCGGATATGTCTTTCCGTCTTTTAGCAATACATTATAGCGGGGATTGTATTTTTTTATCAGACTGTTTTCGAGCAACAGCGCGTCTTCCTCTGTATTCACCACGGTATAGGATATGTCGTGTATCTTGCTGACAAGTACTTTTGTCTTGAAGCGGTCTACCTCTGTGTGGAAATAAGACGACACACGGTTTTTCAGGTTCTTGGCCTTGCCCACATAGATTATCGTTCCGTTCTCGTCGTAGTACTGGTAGCTGCCCGGCTTGCCCGGCATGCTGCTCACAATGGATTTCAGTCTGGCTAACCTTTGCTCGTTTTCTTCCTTTGTCATGTCCGTAACTCGTTTATATTAAGCACTTTTTGATATTAAAGTTTCACGTGAAACTTATAGTGCATGTACCTTGTCTTTATGTTGCGGCGCAATGCTGTATGCGCCTGTGTTAATAGTAAAGCGCAAAGGCGCAATGGGTATAAGATTTTGTTTTGTTTGTGGTTTCCCTGTAGTGGGCTTTCTGAAAATCTTTGTTCCTTTGCGTCTTTGCGCTTTGTCGCACGTTTGTTTTGCGGTAATGCTCTGTTCGCTGTGCGGGACGTGTGTCTTTACGCCGCTATGCTTATACGGTTACCAGTGTGGTCACTTCGGTCTCTTTGTCGAAGATAGCACGTCCGTTCAAGCCCTCATCGGTTATTTCTATAATGAAATTCACCATTATGTTTTTCGGGTTGAACTTGCGCACAAGGTTGTATGCGGCTTTCATTGTGCCTCCGGTAGCCAGCAAGTCGTCGTGTAGCAATACGACATCGTCTGCCGATATGGCGTCTTTGTGTATTTCTATCGTGTCGCGTCCGTATTCTTTGGTATAGCTTTCCTGGACCGTCTCGGCCGGAAGTTTGCCGGGTTTGCGGCATAATATTACTCCTGCGCCCAACCGTATGGCCAGGGCTGAGGCCAATACAAACCCGCGGCTCTCTATTCCCACAATCTTGGTGATGCCCTTGTCTTTGTAGATTTCATAAAGTTCATCGACCATAATGTTAAGACATTCGTTGCTTTTAAAAAGTGTCGTGACATCACGGAAGATTATTCCTTTCTGCGGAAAATCCGGAATGCAACGCAAGTTCTCCATTAATGTTTTGTTGTTCATACTCAATGAGTTGTAATTTTATGTTTAATTAATTTGTTTCACGTGAAACTTTGGTTTATATATCTCCTATTTTTTATGTGTATTTGCTTTTCCGCTCCGTTGCGGCCGCATTTCTTTTGTTGCCGTATATGGCATTTCGTGTTTTTATATGCGGTTTATGTTTTGCTGTGTTCAGTGTCCTGCCGCTTTCATACAGAGGTGTGTATGCATTGTTGGCGGGCGGCCTTGGTTTATTTCCGGGCTTTCTTTATCTTTTCGCCCTGTGTGGCCTTGGTATTTTGTCATCGTTTCATCAGCACGAGCATAACGTTTATGTCGCTCGGAGATACACCGGGTATCCGGCTTGCCTGGGCAAGGGTCTCGGGGTCGATGGCTTGCAGTTTTTGTCTGGCCTCGGTGGAGAGCTGCCGCATGTCAGAGTAGTTGAACCGTCCTTTTATCTTTATGTTTTCGAGTCTGTGCATCTTTTCGGCTACCATTCGCTCTCGTTCCACATAGCCTTTGTACTTTGTCCTTATCTCTACGGCTTCCGCTATTTCCTCCTTTCGGTTGGCGGGCGAGTCCAGTATTTCCTTAAACGACGGTATCAGGTCGGCAAGTATCCGGATGTTAAGTTGCGGACGGCTGATGAGATCCGTCAGTTTGCATCCTTCGCGGAGTGGGGTGGTGCCGAGGTTTTCAAGCGCTGGGTTTATGTCTTGCGCTCTTACAGGAGTGTTTTTGCAGAAATTCTCAATCCTCTCTATGTTTTCCTGTTTTTCTTTCCACCAGTCGTAACGGTCTCTTCTTGCCAGTCCGAGGCTGTATGCGCGTTCGGTCAGTCGTGCGTCGGCATCGTCCTGGCGCAGCAATATGCGGAACTCGGCCCTTGAAGTGAACATGCGGTAGGGCTCGTCCACGCCCTTGGTCACCAGGTCGTCGATAAGTACGCCTATGTAGCTCTCGTCTCGGTGCATCACGAACGGCTCGCCTCCGCTGCATGACAGGGCGGCATTCACTCCGGCCACGAGGCCTTGTCCGCCGGCTTCCTCGTATCCTGTGGTGCCGTTGACCTGTCCGGCGAAGAACAACCGTCGGATGATTTTCGATTCAAGAGAATGTTTCAGTTGGGTGGGGTCGAAGAAATCATACTCTATCGCATAACCGGGGCGGTATACTTTGACGTCGCGCAATGCCGGTATTTTTCGCAGGGCGGCTATCTGCACATCCATTGGCAAGGAGGATGAGAAGCCGTTAAGGTACATTTCGTTAGTGTTTTCGCCCTCCGGTTCGAGAAACAGCGGGTGCATGTCTTTGTCAGGGAAGGTCACGAGCTTGGTCTCGATTGATGGACAATAGCGTGGTCCGATGCTCTGTATCTGTCCGTTGTAGAGCGGGGAATCGGCCAGTCCGCCGCGCAGCGTGTCGTGGACATCGCGGTTGGTATAGCATGTCCAGCATGGCAGTTGTTTAAGAATACGGCCGGCTCCCATGAAGCTGAAGCCGTGATAGTCTGTCTCTCCATCCTGGATCTCCATGTCTTCGAAGTGTACCGAGCGTCGGTCGATACGTACCGGTGTGCCGGTTTTCATTCGTCCGGCCGTTATCCCATGTCTGGTGATGCTTTCTGTAAATCCGGTTACGGCTGGTTCGGCAATGCGTCCGCCGCATACCTTTCGCCGCCCGATGTGCATCAGTCCGTTGAGGAATGTGCCTGCCGTGACGATTACACTCCCGGCTCTCAGTTCGGCGCCCCATATCGTCCTTATGCCGACAGCCTGTCCGTTTTCAACGAGCAGCTCTTCGGCCTGGTCTTGCCAGATGTCAAGGTTGGCGGTGGCGTCGAGCGTGGCTCTCCATTGCCATATAAACTTCTCTCTGTCGCACTGGGCGCGTGGGCTCCATACTGCCGGTCCCTTGCTGCGGTTGAGCATACGGAACTGTATAGCCGTGGCGTCTGTCACGAGTCCCATTTGTCCTCCGAGCGCGTCTATCTCCCTGACGATTTGCCCCTTGGCTATACCTCCCACCGCAGGGTTGCAGCTCATCTGGGCAATCTTGTTCATGTCCATCGTCACGAGGCATGTCCTGGCGCCCATGTTGGCCGCCGCCGCCGCCGCCTCGCATCCTGCGTGGCCGCCGCCGATTACCAATACGTCGTAATTCATTTTCATAATTAACCGCAAAATTACGCATAAAAATTGATTTTTACTTTAAAAACTTTGATTTATCATTAATTTATTGTAATTTTGCCACCTAATATTAATGAGGTGAAAGACTGCGTATCGTCACGCTCAAAGCCCGGATATTACATGGTGAAAGTCATAAAATTTCATGATGTGAATGTGAGGTTGCGTGATGAAAATACCGGTATCGGGTGATGCCAACCTGTTTGTTCTCGGGTGATTGCCTGGCAGTCAGGTGGTTATGTGGTTATGTGGACGGGTGTGGGCTGTTCCGAGGCCGCTTTGCGGCATGGCGGTTGCTTTCGTTTGGGGCCGTGCTTGCACGCCCTCCGGCTTCTGATAATTTTAATTCTAACTTTTAAATAATTTAATTTCAATCATTTATGTGGTTATTTAATTCATCTATTGGTCGAAAGGTTGTGATGTCCGTCACCGGCGTCGCGCTCATTCTGTTCCTGACGTTCCACATGTCCATGAACATTGTCGCGCTCTTCTCGGGTGATGCTTACAACATGATTTGCGAGTTTCTCGGTGCCAACTGGTATGCGGTAGTCGCAACGTTGGGTCTGGCTGCGCTGGCAGTATCCCACATTGTTTACGCTTTTCTGCTCACCATGCAGAACCGTCGTGCCCGCGGTGCAGAGCGTTATGCCGTCACGGCGCGTCCCGCAAAGGTGGAGTGGGCGTCTCAGAACATGCTTGTGCTGGGAATAATCATCGTTCTCGGCTTGCTGCTTCATTTGTTCAACTTCTGGTATAACATGATGTTTGCCGAGTTGTTCCACATCGCCGACCCGCTCGGAAATCCCGCGGACGGCTATGGCTACATCAAGGAGACGTTCGCAAATCCTGTGTATGTCGTTCTCTATGTCGTATGGCTGGTTGCCATCTGGTTCCACCTGTCACACGGTTTTTGGAGTGCCATGCACACATTGGGATGGAACGGCAAGGTATGGTTCTGCCGTTGGAAGGTGATCGGTATCGCTTACTCCACGCTGCTCATCCTCGGTTTCCTCGTGGTTGTGTTGTACTTCGCCATCCGTCCGTGTCTCGGATGCTGCGCCTGATAATCCAATCATGTTCAAAATAAATTCATTTTAAGAAAAGAATATTATGGCAAAGACATTAAATTCCAGAATACCGGAAGGCCCCGTGGCCGAGAAATGGACCAACTATAAAGCCCATCAGCGTCTCGTAAACCCGAAGAACAAGCTCAAACTCGACGTTATCGTCGTTGGTACGGGTCTTGCGGGAGCGTCCGCCGCCGCCTCTCTTGGCGAGATGGGTTTCAACGTTTATAACTTCTGCATACAGGATTCTCCCCGCCGCGCGCACTCTATCGCCGCTCAGGGAGGTATCAACGCCGCCAAGAACTATCAGAACGACGGCGACTCTGTATACCGTTTGTTCTATGATACCGTCAAAGGCGGTGACTACCGTGCCCGCGAGGCAAACGTATACCGCCTTGCCGAGGTGTCGAACGACATCATCGATCAGTGCGTGGCACAGGGAGTTCCCTTTGCCCGTGAGTACGGCGGAATGCTCGCCAACCGTTCGTTCGGCGGCGCGCAGGTGTCTCGTACGTTCTATGCAAAGGGCCAGACGGGCCAGCAGCTCCTTCTCGGCGCATACTCATCGCTGAGCGCACAGATAAAGGCTGGCAAGGTAAAGCTTTTCGCTCGCTATGAGATGGAAGATCTCGTGATAGTGGACGGCCGCGCCCGTGGTATCATCGCGAAGAACCTCGTGACAGGACAGCTTGAGCGTTTCAGTGCCAACGCAGTGGTAATAGCCACCGGCGGATACGGCAACGCATACTTCCTGTCTACCAATGCCATGGGCTGCAACTGCTCTGCGGCGATGGCTTGCTACCGGAAGGGAGCATATTTCGCAAACCCCTCTTACGTACAGATACACCCGACATGTATTCCGGTGCATGGCGACAAGCAGTCGAAGCTGACACTTATGTCTGAGTCTCTGCGTAACGACGGTCGTATTTGGGTACCCAAGAAACTTGAGGACGCAAAGAAATTGCAGTCCGGCGAAATCAAAGGCTCCGACATTCCCGAGGAAGATCGCGATTATTATTTGGAGCGTCGCTATCCCGCATTCGGCAATCTCGTGCCTCGTGACGTGGCCAGCCGTGCGGCCAAAGAGCGTTGCGACCACGGTTTCGGTGTCAACAACACCGGTCTTGCCGTGTTCCTCGACTTCTCCGAGTCAATCAACCGTCTCGGTATCGACCAGATCATGCAGCGCTATGGCAACCTCTTCGATATGTATGAGGAGATTACCGACGTCAATCCCGGAGAGCTTGCTAACGAGATTGACGGCGTGAAGTACTACAACCCGATGATGATATTCCCCGCCGTGCACTACACTATGGGCGGTATCTGGGTCGACTACGAGCTGATGACAACCATCCCCGGCCTCTTCGCTATCGGCGAGTGCAACTTCTCAGACCACGGAGCAAACCGCCTCGGAGCCTCTGCCCTCATGCAGGGACTGGCCGACGGATACTTCGTTCTGCCTTACACAATCCAGAACTATCTTGCCGATCAGGACATCTGGCCGCGTCTTTCGACAGACCTTCCCGAGTTTGCGGAGGCAGAAAAGGCTGTTGCCGCAGGCATAGACAAGCTCATGAACGTCAAGGGCAAGCGCTCGGTAGACTCCATCCACAAGGAGCTTGGCCACATCATGTGGGAGCACGTGGGCATGGGACGTACCAAAGCAGGACTCGAAGAGGGCCTGAGACTCATCAAAGATGTCCGCAAGGAGTTTGAGACCAACCTCTTCATCCCAGGCAGTAAGGAAGGCCTCAACATCGAGCTTGACAAGGCGATCCACCTGCGCGACTTCATCACCATGGGCGAGCTTATCGCCTACGACGCACTGCACCGTGAGGAAAGCTGCGGAGGTCACTTCCGTGAGGAACATCAGACGGAGGAAGGCGAGGCAAAGCGCGACGACGCAAACTTCTTCTATGTCGGTTGCTGGGAGTATCAGGGAAGCGACGATAAGGCTCCCGAACTAATCAAAGAGCCGCTCGAATATGAAGCAATAAAGGTACAAACACGTAATTATAAGAACTAAGTAATATGGCTAAGAATATAAGTTTCACACTGAAATATTGGAAGCAGAACGGTCCGAAAGACGAAGGCCGCTTCGATACACGCGAGATGAAGAACATCCCCGACGACACTTCGTTCCTCGAAATGCTCGACATCCTCAACGAAGAACTTATCAGCGAGGGCAGCGAACCATTCGTGTTTGACCACGACTGCCGCGAGGGTATCTGCGGCATGTGCTCGCTCTACATCAACGGACATCCTCACGGACCCGCCACGGGAGCGACGACCTGCCAGCTATACATGCGCCGTTTCAACGACGGTGACGTCATCACGGTGGAACCGTGGCGTTCGGCCGCATATCCCGTGATAAAGGACTGTATGGTAGACCGCTCGGCGTTCGACAAGATAATACAGGCCGGAGGCTACACAACCGTGCGCACCGGCCAGGCACAGGACGCCAATGCCATTCTCATTCCCAAGCAGAATGCCGACGAGGCCATGGACTGCGCCACATGTATCGGTTGCGGAGCGTGCGTTGCCGCTTGTAAGAACGGCTCTGCCATGCTTTTCGTCAGCTCCAAGGTGTCACAGCTCGCGCTCCTTCCCCAAGGCCGTCCTGAAGCCGCCAAGCGCGCCAAGGCCATGGTCATGAAGATGGAAGAGCTCGGTTTCGGTAACTGTACGAACACCCGTGCCTGTGAGGCCGAGTGCCCCAAGAACGAGTCTATCGCCAATATCGCCCGCCTGAACCGTGAGTTCATCAAGGCGAAACTGTCCGATTGATTTCTGTTTATATATTTATAAATAAGTTTCAGGGAGGGTCGTGACCAATGCCACGACCCTCTTTTTTGTCCGCTATGCTTATTGTTTTCGTATGTTTTGATTGTTGTTGCGGTATAAAAGACCGTTATACGCATCTTTCAGGCAAAGCCGTAAGCATCCTGTTCCTTTGTCCTTTCACATTATTCTGATTGCCGAATACATTTCCTTGCGTATCTTTCTTGGCCGAATAATGTTTTTAGTATTATCCTTTTATTTGCAAGATTCCAAATCAGGCTTATAGCATTGCGTATCGCATCCGTATCGTGTTATTTCTCCTGTTTCATCAAAAAAAATAAAGTGTTAAATTCGTGACTTTATTCGTACATACTGCCGCCTGTCCAGATAAGGATACGAATAAAACCGCATTATGCTTCCATTAAGCCTGCCGATGTATTAAGCCGTTATTCACCCGTGATTTATGCTTAAAGTTACAAAAACGTAAAAATAAGCACGTCCAAACAGTCTTATTTTTACGTTTTTGTCAAAATAAGGCCGTCTTGCCCTTATTTTCTTCCTTGTTTGTTTTGCGCTGTTCGTCTTTTATTCGTATTTTTGTTATCTGTCATTATAAGTGAAACCATCTTCATATAGCAATAAACATACATCATGAGGCGAAAGTGGGGCATACCTTTTAAAGTGGCGGTCGGCTACGTGTTTTTAATCGTGCTGCTCGGCGTTGCCGTGTGGCTGATATTCCGGTACACCCGCACGGCAGTGCGTCTGTCGGAGGTGGAGCGGTCGGTTTCCGTGCGGTGGAATGCCGTCAACCGCCTTGTGAGCGGCATTTTCGAGGTTGACAATATGGAGCGTGCCGTGTGCATGGGCTATACCGACGTTACGGCCGATTACTCGCGTGCCGTCGATCGTGCGTTGGCCTGTGCCGACAGTGTGGCCGCCCTGCTTGGCGAGCCTGGACAGAAAGCCCGTGTGGATACGTTGAAGATGCTCCTTGCCGGCAAGCGCGACAACACGCTGAGACTGGCGTCGATGCTGAGCGACAACCGCCGTGCCCGCCTTTACGAACAGACCGTCGAGCGGTTGCGCAGCGGCCGCGACTCGGTTGTGGTCAGTTCGCACGATTCCGCCGCCGTCGGCGAGAAGCAGGTGACTTATGTCGTCGAGAAGACCGGCCGCACGTTTTTCGACCGTCTGGCCGACGCTTTCCGCCGTTCGCGTTCCGATACCACAGCCGTCCGTGTGGATACCGTCCGCAGCGAAGCCGACAGCGTCCGCCGGCGGATAAACGTGGGTAGCGACGTGGCGGACGTGCTTACCGATATCGGCCGTCGTGAGGAGCAGCGCAGGCGCCATCGACGCAGCCGTTACCGTGAGAGCGCCGAGGCTCTTCAAGCCGACGGGATGGAGCTTACCCTGCGCACCGAACAGATAATGACAGGCATAACGGCCGGTGAGCAGCGGTGGATTCAAAGTGAGGCGGCGCGTGATGCCGACCTGCGTGATGTCACGGTGATTAAAATCGGCGGCCTGGCCGTCGTCGCGCTCATTGCCGCCGTGATAATGTTGTTCCTCGTATGGCGCGACAACAACCGCGCGGCGCTCTACCGTCGCGGTCTCGAGCATGCCCGTCGGCATGCCGAGCAGTTGCTTTCGCAGCGCGAACGTCTTTTGCTTACTATCACACACGACATCAAGTCGCCTGTGGCCGCCATATCCGGGTTTGTCGAACTGCTCCGGCCGCATGTCGGCGATGGCAAGGCCAGCCGCTATCTGCATAATATCGACAGTTCTGCCCGTCATCTGCTGCGCCTTGTCGGGGCGCTGCTCGACTATCATCTTCTCGAACAGGGGCGCATTGAGGTGAGCGAGGTCAGTTTCTCCCCGTCGCGGCTGATGGCCGAGTGTACCGACAGCTTCCGTCCGAGGGCCGCTGAGAAAGGACTGTCTCTCGGCTATGAATATTCCGGCGGCGATGCCGTCCTATGCCGTGGCGATGCTTTCCGCATACGCCAGATTGCCGAAAACCTTATCGGCAATGCCCTGAAATATACCGACAGCGGCAGCGTTTCGGTGTCTGTATCGTTGCGAGATGAGACCCTTTGCATCGCCGTTTCCGACACTGGACAGGGCATGACCGAGGAGGAGAGCGGCCGCATATTCCGTGCTTTCACCCGTCTGCCAGGCGCACAAGGCATAGACGGGGTGGGGCTTGGTCTCTCCATTACCCGCGAGCTGGTGTCTTTGCTTGGAGGCGATATCACGCTCGACACCGCCCCGGGCAGCGGAAGCACGTTTACCGTCACTCTGCCCGTCGCCATTGCCGGTCAGGAGATAGTGGCGCCCGATGCCGGCAGCCAGCCTGCCGTGCACGGACAGAGAGCAAGCCATATTCCTGCTGGGACCGTGCAATCCGGCGATGGGGAAGGCCTGCCGCCCGCCGATGCCGGCAAATCATGCACCGACGGACCAGTCACGGCGGATAACTTACCTTGCGGCAGTCTGCGAATAGTGGTTATCGACGATGACCGGTTGCAGTTGCGGCTTGTCGGCGAGCTGCTTTCGTCATTGAATACCGGATCATGGCAAGTGGACATGTACACTCGTCCCGACGACCTTATGACCCGTCTCGACGGGCATGGAGCCGACCTTCTGCTCACGGATATAGAGATGCCGGCCATGAGCGGGTTCGACCTTGTGGCCAGTTTGGCCGGCCGTCGTGTGCCGGTGGTGGCCATGACGGCGCACGACGGCATTGCCGAGGCCGATTTCCTGAAAGCCGGTTTTGCCGCACGGCTGTCAAAGCCGGTCACTGTCGACGCTCTCGCCGATGTGATAAGCCGTGTCACAGGTGTTACGGTCGGTCATCAGTCGCCGTCGGTCAATCCCTTTGCCGCCCTCACGGCCTTTGCCGACGGAGATCCTGAGGCCGAGCGGTCAATACTGTGTGAGTTCAGGGAACAGACCGTAAGGAATATCGAAGCCATGCGTCGGGCGATGGCGACGTCAGATATTTCCGCCGCCGCATCCCTTGCGCATAAGCTCACTCCTGTGTATACCATGCTCTCGTCGCCTGTCGTTCCACGTCTTCGTGCCCTCTCTGCCGCCCGCAACGGAGATGTGCCTCTTGCCGTTTGCATGGAGCATTGCCGTGAGATTATCGCCGAAATGGAAAGGATTTTAAAGGTAAAAAAGTAAAAGGGTAAAAAGGTAAAAAAGCCGTGCGGGTAGGTCAGTAATTGTATTTTGCACTTCCATTATATACTTCTTATTCCTGTTTTTACATTGGTAAAATCTATCCGCACGGCTTTTTTACCTTTTTACCCTTTTACCTTTTTACCTTTAAAAGTTGCGTTATTCACACTAAAAAAATGTAATTTTGCACTATAAATGCCACATATACTCATTGTAGAAGACGACACGACCTTCGCCATGCTGCTCAAAACATGGCTTGGAAAGAAAGGTTACAAGGCAGACACGGCCGGTACCGTGGCTGCCGCTGCCCGTATGCTTTTTGCCGCCGACAGTGTGGACGTTGTGTTGTCTGACCTCCGTCTGCCCGACCATGACGGTCTCGAACTGCTCGGGCAGATGCGAAAGCGGGGATTGCGACAGCCGTTTATCGTGATGACGAGCTATGCCGAGGTGCAAAACGCCGTGCTGGCAATGAAGTCTGGAGCGAGCGACTATATAGCCAAACCCGTGCAGCCGGATATTCTTCTGCAAAAGATTGAAGACGCCATGGCTTCCGCCGCCGCTACAGACAGTGGTGCGTCAGTCGGACGGCCTGCCGCTTTGCCGGCGGATAAGCGCCACGGTGCTGCCGCTGACATGCCGGCTTCGTCGGTGCCTCAGTATCTTGATGGCACGAGCGAGGCATCGCGCCGGCTGTACGACTATGTTTCTCTCGTGGCCCCCACGCCTATGTCGGTGCTCATACTCGGTGCCAGCGGAACAGGTAAGGAGCATGTTGCCCGCCGGATACACAACGGCAGCCGCCGTTCGGCGGGGCCTTTCGTGGCGATAGACTGCGGAGCGGTGCCAAGGGATGTTGCCGCATCCGAGTTTTTCGGTCATGTGAAGGGGGCGTTCACCGGAGCCGTGACCGACAAGCGCGGTGCTTTTGTAGAGGCTTCTGGCGGCACGCTCTTTCTCGACGAGGTGGGAAACCTGAGCTACGACGTGCAGGTACAGTTGCTCCGGGCCATCCAGGAGCGTCGTGTGCGCCCAGTAGGCTCTGCCGCCGAGATCGAGGTAGACATCCGTCTGGTGTGTGCCACAAACGAGAATCTGTCCGAGGCCGTTGCCGCGGGCACGTTCCGTGAAGACCTGTATCACCGCATCAACGAGTTCACCATAGCCATGCCGGAACTGAAAGACCGTGGAGCGGACCTTCTTCTGTTTGCCGACCTGTTCATGAGGCAGGCCAATGAGGAACTTGACCGTAATGTGGAAGGGTTTGACGCATCGGCCTCCGAGAAGCTCACGCGCCATACATGGCCCGGAAACCTGCGTGAAATGAAAAACACCATCAAGCGTGCCGTGCTCCTTGCGCGCGGCAACAGGATAACGGCGGCCGACCTTGATATTGTCGTTCCCGTGACGGCAGCTAATGTGCGGCCGTTGCACGATGCCGGTTCGGAGCTTGAGCGGATAAAAGCCGCGCTGCAATATGCCGGCGGCAACAAGAGTCTCGCTGCCCGGCAGCTCGGGATAGACCGCAAGACGCTTTATAACAAGATGGATAAGTATGGTATGAACCGGTGATATGTTCTCGGGTTGTGGAGGCCGTTCCACAGCCGGTTGTGGAATTTTTCTACACTGTCCACACATGATTCCACACTTTCACATATTTCGAAAAAATCCCGGTTTTAATTTGTTTTCCACTGAAAATCAGAAGGTTATATTGTCTGTTCGTTTTTCTGGCACGCCTGTTGCACATCTATTGGTGTGAACATTAATTTTATTAACTAACAATAAAAATATAACGATTATGAAGAAGTTTTCAGTAATGGCTATCGCAGCCTTGGCATTAGTTTCAGTAAGTGGCGCTTTCGCAAGTCAGTCTCAGGTGAATGTAAATGATGTTGTAGCTTCCGACTCAACAGTAGTGACAGATACAGTGGCTCCGGCACAGCCCGCACCGACCGCCCAGCCGGCCGACACGACAGCAGTCGCAAATTGACAGTGAACGTTAGTATCACTAAATAAGTCTTTTTTGATTCATGACGAGAGAGTGGCGCCCATGTTTGGGTATGCGCTCTCTCTCTTTGTTTTGTAATGATAAAGTCACGGATTTAACACTTTGTTTCTCGTCAAGATAGAAAACGAATACGATACTCACCACTATATGCGATGCGATACGCCGACTTTCGCCGGATGGCGAAAAGCTGTTTTTTCCGCAACGGGACACCCGTTGGAGCGCGTTTGGTTGCTAATCGCGTCGCGTTCGGCATCCCGTTGGCTTGCGTTCAGCGTCTAAATGGAAGGCAACGGGACGCTGAATGGAAAAAATCGGAAGGGTATGTGTGGTAGGTTTGGTAGGGGATGTAGGTATGGTGGGTGTATTAAGCTGACGCGCAGGTGGTTGCGGAAAGCGGCCCATAATTCGCTTATTCCCGGTCTTTGTGCTTTTATTTTTAAACGGGCGAGATATGAAGAGCGTTTTGTATGATATTTTCTTAATATGTAAAAGAGGATTTTTGAGAGAGCAAATGGATGCTCTTTGTGAAGCCGGAGGATATTTTTTCATGGATCAGAGAGGTAAAGGGATTTATCGCCGGAAAGCCCGTTTACGGCTGGTACGATACTTTCTGGAACGGAAGGCAATCACACTCACGCACTTCATATTTCCAAACTCTTCACTGCCGAGCACGTTTGTTTACCGGATTTTCGCTAACTTTGCACTTTCTTATAAAACTATTATGAAACAATCATCCAACATTCGCCACGGCCATTATACCGCGTTGCTTAATCTCGGCGTGCCGATAATCATCGGACAGATAGGGACGATCGTTCTCAACTTTGCCGACACACTAATGATAGGACATCACAGCACGGTGGAACTGGCGGCGGCCAGTTTTATAAACACTCTGCTGGTGCTCGTCATTATTTTTGCCCTCGGTTTCTCATACGGTCTCACTCCGGTGGTAGGAAATCTTGTGGGGCGCGGTGAGACAGGCAAGATTGGAGGGGTGATGCGCACGGCGATGGCTGCCAACACCATGCTTGCCGCGCTCATGCTCGCTGTGGTGGCAGCTCTGTATGTCTGTCTCGACCGTCTCGGACAGCCCGAAGAGCTGATACCTTTGATGCGCCCGTATCTGCTTGTGAACATCATATCGCTGCCGTTTGTCTGCTGGCAGAACACTTTCAAGCAGTTTTACGACGCAATCGGCGATACCACCACGCCTATGTATGTGCTCATCGGAGGCAATGTGCTCAACATCTCGGGCAACTATATGCTTATATATGGCGCGTTAGGATTTCCCGAGATGGGACTGCTCGGCGCCGGAATATCTACGATGGCTTCGCGCATTATAATGTGTGCCGTCTTCGCCGTGTTGTTTTTCCGTGCCCGCCGCTACCGCATCTATGGCGACGGTTTCCGCCGTTCGGGTTTCGACGGCGCGGTGTTCCGCCGTCTCAACGCTCTCGGATGGCCCATAGCGTTGCAGATGGGCATGGAGACTGCCGCTTTCTCGCTGACTGCCATCTTCGTGGGGTGGATGGGCATGGTGTCTCTCGCCGCCCACCAGATCATGCTCACCGTATCTCAACTGTTCTTCATGGTATACTACGGTCTTGCCGCCGCCGTGTCGGTGCGTGTCAGTTATTTCCACGGGCAGGGTGACACGCCGGCCATCAGAGCCACCACGTCGGCCGGTTTCCGTATGATTTTGCTTGTGGCTTCGGTGGTGGCGGTTCCGATTTTTCTTCTGCGCGGCACGGTGAGCCTGTGGTTCAACGACAGTGCTGAAGTGTGCCTGCTGGTATCCCATACCATTATCCCGCTCATACTATATCAGTTTGGCGACGGTTTGCAGTGTACCTTTGCCAACGCCCTGCGCGGCATGTCGTGCGTGCGGCCGATGATGTATGCCGCCTTCTTCTCCTATTTCGTGGTCTCCCTGCCTCTCAGTTGGTGGCTCGGTATCCGTATGGGCTATGGTCTTGTGGGATTGTGGTACGCCTTTCCTGTGTGTCTCACCTGTGCGGGAGTGCTGTATTATTTGATATACCGCAGGGAAGTGCGCGGGATCGAGGGCTGATAATCCACTGTCCGCTCCTCGAAAAAATCATCATCCGCCTGTATTAATCATCCAAAAATCACTATCTTTGCAACCGGATAAAACATAAAAACATGCGAAAGGTAATAGGAATAGGCGAGACAGTGCTCGACATAATATTCAAGGACGGACAACCGGTGGGCGCCGTGCCTGGAGGTTCGGTGTTCAACGGTGTGATATCGCTCGGCCGTTCGGGTGTCAACGCCACGTTCATCAGCGAGACCGGAAACGACAGGGTGGGGCGGACGATAGTCGACTTCCTGAAAGACAACGGCGTGAACGCCGATAACATCAATATGTATCCCGACAGCAAATCGCCCATCTCGCTCGCGTTTCTCAACGAGAACAATGATGCCGAGTATGTATTTTACAAGGATCATCCGCACGACCAGCTCGATTTCGCATACCCCGACGTGCGGCGCGACGATGTTGTTATGTTCGGGTCGTACTATGCGGTCAATCCCGTGATACGTCCTCAGGTGGCCGGTTTTCTGGAATATGCCCGCGGCAGGGGAGCCATTCTCTATTACGATGTCAATTACCGTGCCTCCCACCGCAGCGAGGTGATGAAGCTGACACCCAATATCCTCGAAAATCTTGAATACGCGGATATAGTACGCGGCAGCAGCGAAGACTTCGAGGTGATGTTCCGCAAGACCGATCCCGATGTCATATACCGTAGCGAGATCTCTTTCTATACCCGGAAGTTCATATTCACCCAAGGCTCAAACCCGGTGCGGTTGCGGGCCGACGGCGGGTTCGCCAAGTCGTATCCGGTGACGAAAACGGAGACGGTGAGCACCATCGGCGCGGGCGACAACTTCAACGCAGGCTTCGTGTACGGGCTTATCCGCTACGGCATCACCCGCGACATGATAGAAGCCGGACTTACGGAAGAGCAGTGGGACAGTCTCGTGGGTTGTGCGCAGAAGTTCTCGGCCAACTGCTGCAAGAGCATCAACAACTCGATAGACAAGGATTTTGGCGAGGAGATGAGGAATGATTTAAGTCACTGTTGACCGTCTTTGCCGTGAGGTGTCCGCCGATCGGCGGTTGACAGATGGTACGGAACGAATTATAACAATAACGAAATGACAATGCGACAAATAACATCAAACATCCATTACGTGGGTGTGAACGACCGCAACAAGCACCTGTTTGAAGGCTTGTGGCCGTTGCCTGACGGAGTATCATACAACTCTTATCTTATCGCAGACGAAAAAGTCTGCCTTGTGGACACGGTGGAGGTCGACTTCTTCGTGCAGTATATACAGAACATCCGCGAGGTCATCGGAGACCGGCAGATAGACTATCTTGTTATAAACCACATGGAACCCGACCACAGCGGTTCCATATCGCTGATAAGGAAGTACTATCCCGAGGTGCGGATAATAGGCAACAAGAAGACGTTTGACATGATGGCGGGCTTCTATGGCATAGGCGACGGGTGTGTGGAGGTGAAGAACGGCGATACAATCAGTCTCGGCCGCACGACGCTCAGTTTCGTGATGACGCCTATGGTGCACTGGCCGGAGACGATGATGACGCTGGCTTGCGTGGAAGCCGGCCGCGGCCGCGGTTGCGGATGTGGCACCGGCGTGTCATTGCCCGACGACGGTTGTGCCACGGCCGGCAGCCCTTCGGCAACCGTTCTTTTCTCGGGTGATGCTTTCGGATGTTTCGGCGCGCTCAACGGCGGCATCATAGACTCGCGCATCGACTGCTCGCCTTTCTGGCTCGAGATGGTTCGTTACTATTCCAATATCGTCGGGAAATACGGCGTTCCGGTACAGAACGCTTTGAAAAAGCTTGCCGGAGTGAAGCTCGACTATATCTGTTCGACGCATGGTCCGGTGTGGCATGAGAATATAGACAAGGTCATCGGGATGTACGACGGCATGAGCCGGTATGCCACCGAGCCGGGTCTTGTGATATGCTACGGCACTATGTACGGCAACACCGAGCGTGCGGCAGAAGAGATTGCCCGTGCGGCGAGCGAGGCGGGAGTGCGCAAGATAGTGATGTACAACGTGTCAAAGACACACCATTCGTATATTATCCGCGATGTGTTCCGCTATCGTGGTCTCATAGTAGGCGCCCCGACATACAACACCGGGTTGTATCATGAGATGGAAGTGCTGCTCAGCGAGCTTGCCGGCAGAGACATCAAAGACCGTCTTATCGGCTGGTTCGGCAGTTATGCGTGGGCCAGCAAGGCTGTATCCAAGATTAAACAGTGGAACGATGACCATCTGCATTTCGACCATGTGGGTCCCGTTGTCGAGATAAGGCAGAGTCTCGACAGCACGACCGCCACCCAATGCCGTGAACTTGGACAGGCGATGGCAGAGGCTTTGGCTCTTAGAGATTAAGAAAGTATTTTTTAGAAGTCAAAGAAGTTAAAGGAAGTTATCGCCCGCAAGCTCGCTCCGAAGTTAAGGACAATAGCTTTAAGCTGTGATTTATTCTTGATAAGTGATAGGTAACACGAAACAAGAGTATTGTCCTTAACTTCGGAGCGAGCTTGCGGGCGATAACTTCCTTTAACTTCTTTGACTTCTGAGCGATACTCCTTTAACTCCTAGAATAAGACCTCTTCCACCGAGTTTGCCACTTTTATGACATCCCGCCAGTTTCCGCGGATGAACCCGCGTCGCTGCAAGTCGTCGAGCATTTCGATGAGCTTATCCCAAAATCCTTTTATGTTATACAGTATAACTGGTTTTGAATGGTATCCTATTGTGGCAGACGCGGCTATCGTGAATATCTCGTCGAGCGTGCCTATGCCGCCCGGCAGTGCTACGAACATGTCGCTTTGGGCAAACATCAGTTCTTTGCGGTCGCTCAGGTTGTCGCACGGTATGTGCACGTCGATATGGCGGCTGGTGCGTCCACGCTCCTCAACTTTCGACGGAACGACACCTATTGTCCTTCCGCCGTTCTCCCGTGCAGTGCGGCCGACACACTCCATCAGTCCCAGGTCGCATCCGCCAAACACTATCGTGTGTCCTCTTTCGGCCGCCCGGCGACCCAGTTCCTCCGTGGCGGTGAAGAAATCGGGGTCTATATCGCTGTTGGCCGAACAAAAAATACATATTTTCATAATGCCGCAAAGTTACGCTTTTATTTTCGTCCGGTGAAATGTCGGCATACTGTTTGTGAGCGTTTATTTTATGTCCGTATTAAAATAATTGCCGTTATAGGTGCGATAACCCGTTTATTTTCACTACCTTTGCGGCCGAAAAGCTGCATTTCGGCAAGGGTTGGTGAGCGGACGGGTGATTTTTTGTATTTTTCATGTCGCTCAATTTGCGTTATTTTTGCAGCTCGATGTTCCTGGCATACTGATTGTTTTTATTGTGTTTAGGGACGAATAACGATTTTATATAAGACATTTTAGATTGAAGACATTTGAAGAATTGGGCGTAAGCGAAGAGATTCGCCGCGCCATCACGGAGCTTGGTTTTGAGCATCCGATGCCCGTACAGGAAGAAGTAATCCCTTATTTGCTTGGTAACAAAAACGACGTTATAGCGCTCGCACAGACCGGAACGGGCAAGACAGCCGCGTTCGGAATACCTGTTTTGCAGCGTATCGACCCGCAAAATAGAGAAACGCAGGCACTTGTGCTCAGTCCTACGAGAGAGTTGTGCCTGCAAATAGCAGACGACCTTAAAGACTTTTCAAAATACATGCCGGGTATCAATATCGTGGCTGTATATGGGGGAGCGTCGATAGACACGCAGATTCGCGCCCTGCGCCATGGCGCCCAGATTATCGTAGCGACCCCGGGCCGGCTCATCGACCTGATGAACCGCGGCAAGGCGAAGCTCGACGCCGTTCGTAATGTAGTGCTTGATGAGGCCGACGAGATGCTCAACATGGGCTTTTCAGACAGTATCAACGCCATTTTCGAGGGCGTGCCCGAAGACCGCAATACCCTGCTTTTCTCGGCAACGATGAGCCGTGAGGTGGAGAAAATAGCAAAAAACTATCTGCACGACCATAAGGAGATTGTGGTTGGAAGCCGCAACGAGGGTGCAGAGAACGTCAACCACGTGTATTACATGGTCAATGCCAAGGATAAATACCTTGCGCTCAAGCGTGTTGTAGACTACTATCCCCGCATATTCGCCATCATCTTCTGCCGCACGAAGCGCGAGACGCAGGAGATAGCCGACAAGCTGATACACGACGGATACAACGCCGAGTCGTTGCATGGCGACCTCAGCCAGCAGCAGCGCGACCTTACGATGCAGAAGTTCCGCCAGCACATGACCCAGTTGCTCGTGGCTACCGACGTGGCGGCACGCGGTCTCGACGTGGACGACCTGAGCCACGTGATAAACTTCGGCATGCCCGGCGACACCGAGAGCTATACCCACCGCAGCGGACGTACAGGCCGTGCGGGCAAGAAAGGAACGTCTATATCTATCGTGCACAGCCGTGAGCGCAGCCGTATACGTGATGTGGAGAAGACCATCGGCAAGCAGTTTGTGGCCGGAGTGATGCCCACATCACAGGAGATATGCACCAAGCAGCTCTACAAGGTGATGGACGAGATTGTGAAGGTTGATGTCAACGAAGACGAGATAGCCCCCTTCATGGAAGAGATCAACCGCCACTTTGAGTATGTAGACAAGGAAGATGTGATAAAGAAGATTGTAAGCCGTGAGTTCGGCCGTTTCCTCGCATACTATGCCGACGCCCCCGAGATAGAGGCTGTGAAATCCGGCGGCAGGGATAAAAAATCCGGCAAGGGCGAAGGCCGTGGCACTCAGAGGGCGCAGGGCGGCAAGCGCCGCTCCGAGAGCGGTTACCGCCGTCTGTTCATCAACCTCGGCAAGGCCGACGGTTTCTATCCCGGCGAGGTGATGCAGTATGTCAACAGGCACGTGCAGGGACGCCAGGAGATAGGCCATATAGACCTGCTCAGCAAGTTCTCGTACATCGAAGTGCCCGAGTCCGACGCTAATAAGGTCATACGTGCGCTCGACGGTACACGATATAAAGGCCGCGAGGTGCGTTGCAACGATGCCGACGAGCGTGGCGGCCGTGGCGGTTCGCGTGGATCACGGGGCGATGCCCGAGGCGCGTGGGGCGACGAGCGTGGAGGCAGAAACGCTTCAGGAAGAGGCGGTAAGGCTGTTAATGACGCCGAGCCTTTCAAGAAAAAGAAAGGCGGCCGTGGCCGTGCCGATGTTGATGTGCGGCCCGAGAGCGGCAACACGAGCGACTGGCGCCAGTTCTTCCAGGGGCATGACGTGCAGCTGATAGGCGACGAACCCGATTTCAGCGAGGAAGGATGGGCACGCCGCAAGCCGAAAAACAAATGATGCGTGATGTTTATGAATACTCCAATGGCGTGTCATGATGTTTGTGATAGGTGTTTGAAACACATTACGTTCCCGATGAAGTGGCTTTTGGGATACTGTTGGGAACAGGTATTATGATGGTTAAAAAGAATTAAATAAAAAAGCGGCACATACTTCTGTGTCGCTTTTTTTCGTACCTTGCCTCCAATTAAACGTATGACTGTGAATATGCCGTTGATACATCGTGTCATGGTGCTGGCGGTTTCGTGCGCAGCCCTGTGCGGTTGCGCTGGCCCTAAGGAGGGGTCCATTCTGCCGCATGACGTGCGGCTGCGGCCTGGCGACGTGGTGTTCAGAAGCGGTCACGGCCTTACGAGCCGTGCCGTGATGCTGGCCGACAACGGCGGCACCTATTCCCATGTCGGTATCGTGGCCGACTCGGCCGGCGTTCCGGTGATAGTGCATGCCGTGCCCGACGAGCCTGATTTTCCCGGCGATTCCGACCGTGTGAAGATGGAGCGGCCCGATAAGTTCTTCTCGTCGGTCAATGCCGGGGCGGGTCGTGTGATGCGGATTGCCGACAGTGGCGTTGCGGCGAGAGCCTCGCGGGTGGCGGTCGCGGTGTACATGCGAGGCACCGGGTTCGACCATGACTACGATGAGTCCGACACCGTGAGGATGTATTGTTGCGAACTGGTGGAGCACGCCTATTCCGAGGCGGGAATGCCGCTTACCGGCGGGCGTCGCCACAGTGTAGACCTGCCCGGCCTGCGGTACAGGAACGTGATATATCCGTCTGATTTCATCCGCTCTCCCGCACTCAGGACGGTAAGTGAGTTTTAATCCGTCTCATACCGTATGAAGACCGGATGAGAGCCGGACTGGCGCAAGACAGCTGCCGGATACAGGCGGCGGATATGGAACATGATCAAAATAGCTGACCGATATATGGCTGACCGATGACAATAACATTTATAACCCAAAAACAATTAACGGCAATGAAAAAACTATTAGGTATCTTATCACTTCTTACAGTGATGTTTGTAATGGCGGCGTGCAGTGGCGGAAACACCCCGGGCGGTGTGGCGGAGAAAGCCGTGAAGTGCATGAAAGACAAAGACTACAAAGGCTATGTGGACCTTGTGAACATAACGGAAAAGGGCGAGCATTCCGAAGCCGAAATGCGAAGTGAGCTTACCGTGTTGCTTTCTGAAAAGGCTTCGAAGAATATCGAGAAAGACGGTGAGATAGAATCGTATAAAATTCTCTCCGAAGAGATCTCCGAAGACGGCACCCATGCCGTGGTGAAGATGCAGATTACTTACAGTAAAGGAAATACGGACACCGAGGAGATAACGCTCGTCAAGACCGAAGCCGGCGACTGGATGCTCGATATGGGCAAGTAAGAAAGCGTACTGGCGTATCGCTGCTGTATATATACGGTATTTGTTTTGCCTCCTTTTCTCCCGTGTCATGCGGGCGGAAAGGAGGCAAAGTCTTTTTATGTAAACTTTTTCTGTTTTTATTTTGTCGGTAATCGGAGTGCGAATATATTGTTGATGGGGTATGTTCGTATCGTTTGTCAGGTGTGGTATATCGTCAACCGGCGTTTAATCATATCGTTAATTAAAAGTAAAGATTTTGTCTTTGATGTCTGTTCTTTTGTGAGACGGTAAATAATAGTTATCTTTGCAGGCAGAAAACTTTAAGCATTTTTTAGTTTTATGAATATAAAGCGAATGATGTTTTCCGTGGCCGCAGTGCTGCTCGGAGTCTGTATTGATGCCGGTATGTGCCTGGCGCAGAAGCCGGTCGGCCGCAAGGCGGGCAACATAGGTGTGGGAATAAACCGCCACACGTCCGACTCCATGCTTCACAGCAAAGCCAATATAGGTCTTTTTGCAAACACAGACACGCTGCGAGGGGCACAGCTGGGGGTGTTCACGGCCGTAGCCCGTCGTGAGACCCGTGGTGTGAACATCGGCGGTCTTGCCGCCATGAGCCACGCACGTATGTACGGTGTGCAGATAGCCGGAGCGATGAACAGTGCCAAGACCATGCGCGGCGTGCAGCTCAGCGGTGTCAGCAATGTTGCAGGCGAGGCCAACGGCGTACAGGCGGCACTGCTCACAAACTCATGTACCGCCCCGTTCCGTGGCGTGCAGATAAGCGGAGTGACGAATATTGCAATGGGAGTGAAGCGCGGCGTGCAGATAGCCGCCGCCACAAACGTGTGCTCTTCGTATATGCGAGGCATTCAGGTGGCGGCGTACAACTATGCCGACACGCTCAACGGGTCGCAGCTCGGCGTGGTAAACGTGTGCGTGAGCCATCCCCGAGGCGTGCAGGTGGGCATCATCAATTACAGCCGCGACACCCTGGCCCATAAGATAGGGCTGGTGAACATCAACCCCAAGACACGCATAGACCTGCTTGCCTACGGCGGCTCGTCGACCAAGACGAACGTAGCACTGAGGTTCCGGAACCGCAGCACATACAGTATGATAGGCTTCGGCACGCACTACATGGGGCTTGACGAGAAGTTCTCGGGAGCCGTCTTCTACCGTATAGGCCAGTATTTCCGGCTCGCCAGGGCGCTCACAGTCAGCGGCGACATGGGGTATTATCACGTGGAGACTTTTGAGGAGCACTCGGCCGACAAGCCGGCGCGCCTCTACTCGTTGCAGGCCAGGATGAACCTCGACCTGCAAATCAACCGCACGATAGGTGCTTTCGTGTCTGTAGGGTATGGCGACACGAGGTATTACCGCCACTCGCGGCGATACAGAGACCGCGCCATATTCGAGGCCGGGTTGTCGTTCGGTTACAGCAACAGGTCGAAGTGATGTTATAGCTGGGATCAATCATTGTGATTAAAGGATTGCGGATGGGGAAATACGCTCAGCCCTCCCATGGAATTGGTAATCTGAATAAAGTGTAATTAGTAATCTAAATCAGTATCTGTAATGATAAAACAATATCTGTCTGTCGTCGCATTGCTGGTGTGCGCCGCCGTTTCGGCCGAAGAACAGTCGCATGCCGACTCGCTTACGGCCGCACAACGCGACAGTATTGCCGCGCACTATCTGGGCCGTGTGGTGAGTGAGGGCGAGGCAGAGGAGTGCAACCTGCCGCCCGTGATGACGGTAGGGCAGGGCGGTCTGACTCCCGGCGAGACGATATACGCCTTCGACAATCCCGAAAGGAGAGGCAAGCAGCCGTGGATGGCGGCAGCGGAGGCGTTTGGGATAAATATGCTTGTGCTCGGGTTCGACCGCTATGCGCTCGACGCCGAGTTTGCCCGGGTGACGTTCTCGACGATGAGGCATAACGTGAAGACTGGATTCGTGTGGGACAACGACCAGTTCTCCACCAATCTGTTCGCCCACCCTTACCACGGCGGACTGTACTTCAACGCCGCCCGCAGCAACGGCATGAACTTCTGGGAGTCGGTGCCTTATGCTTTCTGCGGCAGCCTGATGTGGGAGACGCTGTGCGAGACGGAGCCGCCGGCCATCAACGACCTCATCGCCACCACCGTGGGAGGAGTGTGCATCGGCGAGGTGACGAGCAGGATAAGCGACCTTATTTACGACGACCGCCAGCGCGGATTCGGACGTTTTGCCCGTGAGTTTCTCGGTGCGTTGGTGTGCCCCATAAAGGCGCTCAACAGGATTGTCAGCGGCGACGCGTGGCGGGTGCGCACGTCATACTATAAATATCATGATTACGAGCGGTTGCCCGTGAGCTTCAATCTATCGGCCGGATACCGCTATCTGGCCGATGACAATGCCATGTTCAGAGGCGAGTCCAACCCGTATGTGAATGTGAACCTGACATACGGGGACCCGTTTGACGAGTCGACCAACAAGCCGTATGACTATTTCACGGCCGACATCACTTTCGGACTCAGCTCGAACCAGCCGCTGATAAGCGGCGTGCATCTGCTCGGCCAGTTGTGGAGCGCACCGGTATATACGGGTAACGACATGCAGGCCGAGTTCGGACTGTTCCAGCATTTCAACTACTATGACTCGCAACCTGTGAAAGACGGCACGAGCATGGTGCCTTTCCGTATCTCGGAGGCTGCGTCGGTAGGTCCGGGAGTGATCTACAAGTTCCCGCAGATAGGCAACCTCACGCATCTCGAACAGCGTGTCTTCATCAGCGGAATACTGCTCGGCGGCTCGCTGAGCGACTATTACAACGTGATAGACCGGGATTACAATATGGGCAGCGGGTACAGCGCCAAGGCCACAACCATAATGGAGTTCGGCCGCTACGGGCGGTTCACGTTCGGTGCGGACTACTATCGAATATACACGTGGAAGGGTTATGAAGGCAAGGACCTGGATACCGTAGACCCTTTATACCTCAATGCCCAGGGGGATAAGGGCAACGCTCAGTTGCTCGTGCTGACTCCCGGCCTGCATCTGTCGGTAAACGACAAGTTAGGCATCGATGTGTCGGCGTCATATTATCTGCGCGACACTCACTATAAATATTATGACGATGTGAGCGCAAACACGTTCACCGCCCAGATCGGTCTTGCGTGGAAGATGTTTTAAGACAGTTCGCCTGGCGAACTGTTTTTTGTGTATAGGGAAATGTATGGCAGATATTGTCAACGGGTAGGGGTGTGGCGGAATATACCATGCCTTTCTCCTCTTCCCGAGCCATGTGTTATCGGTAAATCATGCGTTCTGAGCTTTTTCCGGCAATGTACCGGCAGTTTGCAAACTGCGTACCGCCAACCTTTGGTTATGGTGTGCGGTATGCTCATTGCCACATACTCAAAAGCACGGGCCTGACGGTGTGTTTCCGTGTCGGTATATACGAAATAAAGACATTGAACAAACTTTACAAAACGCTCTCCATATTTCGCCCGTTTAAAAATAAAAGCACAAAGGCCGGAAATAAGCGAATTATGGGTTGCATTACACAAATGCTTGTGCATCAACTTAATACATCCACCATACCTGTTTCCCATATCATACCAACCACACCTACCGGAAATATTTTTTCCATTCAGCGTCCCGTTGCCTCCCATTCAGACGCTAAACGGAATGCAACGGGACACCGAACGCGACGCGATTGGCAACCCAACGCGCTCCAACGGGCATCCCGTTGCGGAAAAAAACAATCCGGCGAATGGCGGCATATCGCATAGCATATAGCGGTGAGTATCGTATTCGTTTTCTATCTTGACGAAAAACAAAGTGTTAAATCCGTGATATTGTTATTACAAAAAAGCCTTTTCGTGAACCGGGAGTATGCCTGAAAGGCGGGAAGACAAAAACAGAGAACGGAAGGGAGTGTTCAAAAAGCAATATACAGAAATCAACTCTCAGATAACTTCCTTTGCCTGCCTGACTTCGCAAAAAAAATCTTTTTCCTTTTCTCCGGCACAGTCTTCCATCGTTTTTATCCCCTTTGCCCTTTTGTGTTTAAGAACCTTCCGTATCCTCAAATTTCCTTGTAAATATTGCCCCTTTGTCGCTAAAAATCAGTATCTTTGCCGAGATAAAGCAATAATTGGACATGAAAATAGCATTGATAGGATACGGCAAGATGGGCAAGATGATAGAGCAGATTGCCCTTAGCCGCGGTCATGAAATCGTAAGTATAATCGAAGTGGACAATGTTCATGACTTCGACAGTCCCGAATTTGCCTCGGCCGACGTGGCGATAGAGTTCACCGCTCCGCAGGCTGCGTATGGCAACTTTCTCAAAGCGTTTGATAAAGGCGTGAAAGTGGTGAGCGGCTCTACCGGATGGATGAAAGACCACGGTGACGATGTGCGCCGGATGTGTGGCGAAGAGGGGCATACGCTGTTTTGGGCGTCCAACTTCTCTATAGGTGTCGCCATCTTCTCCGCCGTAAACCGCTATCTCGCCAAGATGATGAACGGCTTCGGACAGTATGACGTGGAGATGGAGGAGGTGCACCACATACACAAGCTCGACCACCCGAGCGGCACGGCGATAACGCTTGCCGAGGAGATAACGGCCCGCCTGGACCGCAAGGACGGTTGGACGGTTGGCACGGTGACAAATCCCGACGGCACCGTGGAGGGCACGAAAGACACTCCCGCCGACAAGTTGCGTATAGACAGCATACGCCGCGGCGAGGTGCCGGGAATACACAGCATATCATACGACAGCGAGGCAGACCGTATCACGATAACACACGACGCGCACTCACGCAAGGGGTTTGCGCTGGGCGCGGTGCTCGCCGCCGAGTATACCAAAGACCACAGCGGCCTGCTGACGATAAGCGATATGTTTGATTTTTAGGAAAGGGGAGCTTCCGGCTTTTTTGCGGCAGACACCTGTCAGCCCTCCTGCTTATCGCCGGCATCCCTTTAAATAAAAGCCAATGACAAATAAATATAAGATGAGAAAAGAAATAAACATGCGCACGCAATGGATCAAGTTTATCACCGTGCTTGTGCTTTATCTGGCTTTCCTCCTGTGGGTGGAGAGCTGGTGGGGACTTGTGGTTGTCCCGTTCATATACGACGCTTACATATCGAAAAAGATAAAATGGCAGTGGTGGAAAGAGTCGCCCACGCCCGAAGTGCGGTTCATAATGTCGTGGGTCGACGCGATAGTGTTTGCCCTCGTGGCCGTATATTTCATCAACCTGTTCTTCTTCCAGAACTATGTCATACCGTCGAGCTCGCTCGAAAAGTCGCTCCTTACCGGCGATTATCTCTTCGTCAGCAAGGTCAGCTACGGCCCGAGGGTGCCGCAGACGCCGCTTACCATGCCGCTCACGCAGCATACCCTGCCAGTGCTCCAATGCAAGTCGTATATCGAGTGGCCGCAATGGGAGTACCGCCGTGTGAAAGGATTGGGCAAGGTGGAGCTTAATGATATTGTCGTATTCAACTATCCGGCCGGCGACACCATATGTTCGGCGCCCCAGTATCAGGCACAGGATTTCTATATGATGTGCTACGGGCTCGGATACCAGATATATCCGCAAGGCCCCGATCCCGACTCGCTGTCGGTGACGCAACGCCTGCGCTACTTCGGCGACGTGTATGCGGCCGGCCGCTCATACATAGCCGGCAACCCGCAGGAATACGGCGCGATAGACACGCGCCCCGTGGATCGTCGCGAGAACTATGTGAAGCGGTGCGTGGGACTGCCCGGACAGACGTTGCAGATAAAGAACCGGATAGTATATCTCGACGGAAAGGCCAACAAAGAGCCGGACAACGTGCAGTACACCTATTACGTAAAACTGCGTCAGGCCATTCCTGACGGGCTGATGGATGAGCTTGGAATATCGATGGAAGACCTGCGGAGCCTTAACACCGCCGGTTACATGCCGCTGACAAAGCGGGCCGTGGCGGCGCTCTCGGCCCGCAAGGATATTGTGGAGCGCATAGAGCTCAACACCGCGGCAACCGACAGGGACATCTATCCGCTGAACGGAAACATGCACTGGACTCGCGACAACTATGGCCCGATATGGATCCCGGCCAAGGGAAAGAGCATAGACCTGACGCTCGATAACATAGCGATATACGAGCGGCCTATACGTGCTTACGAGGGCAATGACCTCGAGGTGCGCGACGGTAAGATAATCATCAACGGCAAAGAGGCGTCGAGCTATACTTTCAAGATGGACTATTACTGGATGATGGGCGACAACAGGCACAACTCGGCCGACTCACGTTACTGGGGATTCGTGCCCGAAGACCATATCGTGGGAAAGCCTATATTCATCTGGTGGTCGTCAAATCCCGACAAGAGTTTCTTCGGTGGAGTGCGCTGGAACAGGCTGTTCCGTTTTGTGGACAACATCAGGTGACGGCCGGGGCATATCAGGCAGCAGCTGATATACCACACATACGGACACGGATATTAATATAATGTGATGGAGGATTTATGAAAGCCGGTTTTAAGTTTATACTTGCTTTTGCGGTGGCGGCATTGTGCATGCTCGCTTTCCGCAGCCTGGCTTTCACCCTGCTCACCGTCGACGGCAATGCGCTCGAACCGGTGCTCAGGCGAGGCGACCGTGTGGTTGTCAACCGGTGGAGCTACGGCCTTCGTGCGGGTGGCAACGGCAGTCTGTTCAGTTACGGCCGGTTGTGGCGCTCGGAGGTGAGGCGGGGCGACATCGTCGCTTTCGACAGTCCGTCCGACTCGATATCGGGCATCGTAGTGTGCCGCTGCACCGCATTGCCTGGCGACACGGTGAGAACAGCCGGCGGCACGGTCACCGTACCCGGAAAAATAAACTGTGACGAGGAGGATTGCTACTGGATGGAGTCGCTCAACAAAGCGAACACCGCCGACAGCCGTGTCTTCGGGTTTGTGCCCGAGAGCCTGATAATAGGCCGTGTATGCCTCATCCTGTACAATCACGACGACAAATTGCCGCCATTCGAGGGCTACGACCCCGACAGACTATTCTTAAAGGTAAAAAGGTAAAATGGTGGAAAGGTAAAAATATGAGATCTGGCACTTGATGTTTTCCATGTTGTCACCTGCCATGTAATGGCTGGCATTTACCGTATTGGCATCTGGCATTTACTGTGTTAACATCAATCGTCCGGCATATTGACATCCGCCACCTGCCATATAAAATCAAAATCCTCTATGTATCCAATTCTATCCACAACATATTTCGGACCCGTCCAGTGGTATCAGAAGCTGGCACGTCACGGCTCGGTGCTGATGGAGGGCTGCGAGAATTATCAGAAACAGACGTTCCGCAACCGTTGCGTGATAGCCACGGCCAACGGTCCGCAGGCTCTCACCATACCTGTCGTGCGTGGCGACAGCGACTGCCTGAGAGACATACGTATCAGCGATCACGGCAACTGGCGCCATGTCCACTGGCATGCGTTGCTGAGCGCATACAGCGAATCGCCGTTTTTCGAATACTATGC
Source organism: Prevotella sp. PTAC (assembly GCF_013166535.1). NCBI lineage: Bacteria > Pseudomonadati > Bacteroidota > Bacteroidia > Bacteroidales > Prevotellaceae > Prevotella > Prevotella sp. PTAC. The sequence goes on along the minus strand of NZ_JABKKK010000003.1, from coordinate 70,987 downwards.
AGACGATATACAGCCGTTTTTCGAGAGTCGGTGGACATTCCTTCATGACATGAACATGGATATATGCCGCAAGATTTGCGAGCTTGTCGACATTCGCCCCGATATCCGGTATACCGATGAGTATATGCCTGCGGACGCCCTTCCGCCTCATGTCATAGACTATCGGGACGCCATCCGCCCTAAAAATCCGGTGCCCGACGACGAATTCGAGCCTCGCCCTTACTATCAGGTGTATGCACGCAAGCACGGTTTCCTGCCCAATATGAGCATCCTCGACCTGCTTTTCAACATGGGTCCCGAGAGCATCTTCTATCTCGTCGGGTAGCGTGCCGCTCCCGGTTGATTTTTCGTTTTTTCGTATCTCGGTATTGTTTTAAGTGTGGATTACACGGTCATCGCGATAGTTAAAATGGTCGTTTCTTCAAATTTAACTCGCTGGAAATTTGGCAGTTGTTTTTTTTTACATATCTTTGCCGCCGTATACCTCATGAATAACTTAACAAATACCAGATATAAAGAATTATGATTATGTTTAACAAAGCCTCCCTGCTTGCAGTTGTGGCAGGTGCAGTTCTTCTTTCTTCGTGCTCGAAGGAGACGGATTTCTTTGACCCCAACTATGCTTCCAAGCAGTATGCTCAAAGTTGGGAGAATGCGTTTGGTAGCGTGGCTGCCGAACAGGACTGGAACATGGCTGTGCGTACTACCCTGAACATCAATCTTCCTTACATCAAAGGGGAAAGCGCTGTGCGGGTATTTACGACCAACCCTCTCGAAAAAGGCTGTTATCTCATGGCTGAAACCAAATTGGACAATGGTACGGGCAGTATCGTTTTCGACGCTCTTAAAAGCATGAGCCAAGTGTTTGTGGCTGTCAACAATAACGGCGAGTACCGTGTTTACGGATATTACGGCATAGAAAACGGCTTCGTGAACATAGGCACCAACACGGCAAGCATGGCAAAGAACGCTCCCGCCACGAGAGCCGCAGGCGAGTGCAATGTCACCAAAGGCGAGAAAGATACTGTTATGCAGTATTTTACCGGCTATTATAATATAAACGGTGAAAAGTTGACCGAGGAACAGGCAAGGGAGAAAGCTCCCTGGGGATTTGCGGACAACGGAACAGGAGCGGTTGCGGATTGGTTTATCAACCAAAACGGTGAGAAAGCCGGTATTCCAAATATTTACCTTGACGGTGTTGAAAAAACTGCGGCCAATCCTTATAAATTAAGTTGGGGTTATGAGAACTTCGGCTCAGGTTCGTTCTTTGAGGAATTCTTGCATTATAATTTGGCACCGAAGTACGGCACATTCTATAACAGTGCTGAAGAAATGGCCAAGGTAGAACAAGGCTTCTCCATAACGACAGAGGGCGGAGAGATAGAGTTGCCTTATATATATGGTGCCACGATAAACACCAACATGCTCGGATATGTGTATTATAAGGACGGCCAGGACCCGTTGACCCAACCGCACTATATCCTGATGCGTGACGGACGCCCGAAAGAGAATATTTACTGGGATTCCTGGCAGGGAACAAAGTTGCACGAGAACATGCAATTGTCTGTATGGGGCGATAAAGACAGCATAGCCGGCCATGGCCCAAGTTCTCTTTTATATGGAACGAATTATAAATTGGCATTCTTTGGTGAGAACCATGAATTGGAAACCGGAACATACGATTTCCCGGCCGGTTATCATGTGGTGTTCTTTATCCGCCCGATGGATTGCGGTTCATTTGAGAGCAAAGGCAAATACAACTATTCTTTGCCGGAACTGAACCGCCGCATAGGGCACTACTACATGAAGGGCCCGGGATATGACTTGAGCCAGGCGGATATGACGCGTGGCAGTGTCAAGGCAGTGTCTTGGACATATAAGGGGCATTGTTTCCTCGGATTTGAGGATGGAGCGGACGAAGATCTCAACGACATAGTGTTCTGGGTAGACGGTGCTTACACTCCCGACCAGAAAGATGAGATAGAAGTGCCGAGCAAAGACCCCGATCCGGAGCCTGAGGCTCAATCGTGGATACTCGCGTGCGAGGATCTCGGCGCTATCGGCGATTTCGATTTCAACGATGTTGTGTTCGGCATAAGCTATGTGGCAGGCCGTGATTTTGTGACGGTCACTCCGCTTGCGGCCGGTGGTAATCTGCCGTCGGTGATAAAATATAACGGCATGCCCATTGCCGATAATGCGGAGATACACCACCTTGTCAGTCCGGGTGTGACTCCGGGTGACGACGGTAAGTATCCGTTACTAAACACGAGGGGTTCGAAAGGTGTTGCCGGCGACCCGATAAAGGTAAAGGTTGGCAGTGATTTCAGTATGGAGAAACATGGTTTCACCATCACTGTCGAGAGCAACGGAGATTCGAGAACCATCACCATGGGCACCGAGACCGGCAAGGCTCCGATGATGCTCTGTCTGCCGGGTGACTGGATTTGGCCTACCGAGTGGACACGTATAGATGCCGCTTACCCGGCGTTCAAGGACTGGGTTAAAGATGTCAACGAGAATGAGTGGTACAAATCACCCGTGGAAGACAAGATTGTACAGTAAAAAAAACAAAATGAATGAAGTCGGAATCAGTTCCGACCCGAAACGAAAGATAAAGAGATGCGCCTGCGGTGCATCTCTTTTTTTTGTTGCCGTTGCATGTCGGTGCGCATTGTGTTGCGTGCCGGTCTGCTTTTTGTTGTATGTCGCAAGCATTTTATTGTGTGCCGGCGGGGTGCTTCTTGGAAAGACAGGGCGGGTAGGTGGAGTATGTTTTTGTAGGGGAATTAGGTGTATCAAATGACATAGAGGACGTTGCGAGAACCGACAAATACGTCGATATTTAGAGCTGTCGGATTTTTATTTTCAAACGAGTGGAATATGGAAGGTGTTTTGTTTTGAGTAATCAAGGGGATTTTTGAGGAGTTAAGGAGTTATCGCTCGCAAGCCCGCTAAGGAGTTAAAGACAATGGTTTTCAAGACATTAAAGTAATCATGGTTTTGTACTTATCGTCTACTCCCCGGACTGTTATCATTTTCTCTTTAATTATTTAGCGGGCTTTCGAGCGATAACTCCCTTAATCCTTCAATACAATTCCTCAATACATAAAGCTGTTGTCTTTGGCTCCTTAGCGAGCTTTCGAGCGATAACTCCTTAACTCCTTAAAAGCCCCATTGTCTTCTTAAAATAACTAATACACCATGTTCTTTTCAGGATACATATACCAGTCTGTCGCCGAGTTACGGTCTCGCGCCCACTCACCGAACGAGTGCCCGAAAGTCTGGTATGCCCCGCCCAGCATGTTGCTGTCTGTGAACGAGCCTATCGGTTTTGTCTCTCGTGCGTAGGGCGTTCCTCCAGGTAACAGCAGCGCCCAGATATACGGGTTGTCGTACGCGGCTGTGGAATAGTCGAACAGAGCGTTGTCGAGTTTGAACGGTGGCGTGTGTATCTCCCATGTTCCGCCGTTATACTGCTTTATCATGAACACGTCGAGATTGGCGGCACAGATACTGCGCGCGGTGGTCTCGCTGTCGAACATTATCGATATGGTACACTTGCGCGGAGCGATGTCTTCCGCCTCGAAGAGGTCTTCGGGTTTCATGATGCCCCTGTAAGTATTGTAGTATGGTCTCGCGACGCTTCCGTCTGTCGCTTTCACGGGCTTCATCGCCCAGTGGGCATCGTTGAACAGATATATTACGGCATCGCCGTTGTGTGCCTTGGTCACGAGCTTTCCGTTGTCTATCAGGTTGAGACTGGCCGTGGTGCGGTTGTAGAAGTCGAACCAGTCGTCGCCCTCTGTCCTCACTCCGAGCAGTTGGTCGCGGCTCGTTCCTTTCAGTCTGACGGCCGCCGCCAGTTGGTTGAGGCTCCCCACGGCATCGAGGCTTACCGTCAGTCGCATTATGTATGGGTTTGTCTCGTCTATCTCTGGTTGCAATGACACCACGATGTCGTTGAAATCGAAATCGCCCGGTTCGGGGAAGTTCTCCTCGAAACAGTACCGCAGGCTCTGCCTCTCTCCCTCTGCAGGCATCGATGATGTCTCTCCGGCAATGTCGGTTCCTCCTATTTCGGTCGTTAGCGTGCCTCCGGCAATTGTCCGGCGGTATATTCTTGTGTGTCCGTCTTCTGCCGTGAGGGCTATGTATGCGGTGTTTTCCGTCGTCATACGGTTTATTGCCGTCTCGAAGCGGCCTTGTCCCTGCGCGCGTCCCGAGGCGAGAAGCGTCGGTCTGTCGCCGCCGATAGGATTTCCGGCATATATCCGTATGGTGTATATCGACTTGTCGGCTGTTCTGAGTGTCGTTCTCACCGTGACAGGCTTAATGGTCTCCCACGTGTGCGCCCGGTCAACGTCTGTCACGGGGAAAGCTCCGCTCACAATCTCTTCGTATACCCCTTGGTCGAAGTAGTCCTTGTCTTTGCACGATGTGGCTGCGCCGGCCGTCAACGTGAGTGCAATCAGCAGTTTTGCCTTGTTGTTCATGATAGGTGTCTTTAATCTTACAAATGTATGAAAAAAATCCCTACCTTGGCGTTGTTCTCCTGTCTTTAACACTTTTGTTTACCGCTCGTTGCGAGTATTTTTGTACCTTTGCAGGAGATAGGCCGTGCCGTGCACGGAACGGATAATGACAGGGCCGGTTTCATTTCGCCCGGCCAAGCGCAGTCTTTGCACGGTATGAATATGTAATAAAAGCAGTTTGCGTACAGATGGTTCTCAATTATATTTGGATGGCTTTTTTCGTCATTGCGTTTGCCGTGGCCGCGGTACGGCTCGTGTTCATTGGAGATCTTGAAGTGTTCCCCGCCATGATGGACTCCACGTTTGCATCGTCGAAGACAGCTTTCGAAATTTCGCTCGGGCTCACGGGCGTGCTCTCCCTATGGCTCGGCATCATGAAGATAGGCGAGCGCGGCGGGGTGGTGGCGGCGCTGGCAAGAATACTAAGTCCGGTGTTTGTTCGTCTTTTCCCCGACATACCCAGGGGGCATCCCGTCACCGGGAGCATCTTCATGAATATTGCCGCCAATATGCTGAACCTCGACAACGCCGCCACGCCGCTCGGACTAAAAGCCATGGAGCAGCTGCAAGAGCTGAATCCGAAAAAAGACACGGCCACAAACCCGATGATAATGTTTCTCGTGCTCAATACGAGCGGATTGACGCTGATACCGGTGAGTATCATGGTGTACAGGGCGCAGATGGACGCTGCCAATCCTACCGATGTGTTCATACCGCTTCTTCTCGCCACGTTTTTCTCCACGTTGACAGGTATCGTTGTCACAAGCCTCTATCAGCGGATAAACCTCATCAACCGTACCATGATACTGGCGCTCGGCGGAATGTGTGCGGTCGTAGCCGCGATAGTATGGGGCTTCGGCCGTATGGATAAGGTGATGATGGACACCGTGAGTGTGAGCGTGGCCAACATATTGCTGATGACCGTCATCACGGGCTTCATAATCGCCGGGGTGAGAAAGCGGATAAACGTGTACGATACGTTTATCGAGGGAGCGAAAGACGGTTTTTCCACCGCCGTGCGCATCATACCGTATCTCGTGGCTATGCTCGTGGGAGTGGGAGTGTTCCGTGCATCCGGGGCGATGGACATCATCACAGGTGCCGTCCGCATGGCTGTCGAGGCATGTGGAGGCAGCGGCGATTTCGTGGGCGCGCTACCCACGGCGCTGATGAAGCCACTCTCCGGCAGCGGGGCGCGCGGCATGATGGTCGACGCTATGACTACATACGGTGCCGACTCGTTCGTGGGTCGCCTGAGTTGCGTGTTCCAAGGTTCCACGGATACCACGTTCTATATTCTCGCCGTGTATTTCGGCAGCGTGGGAGTGCGCCACACACGCCATGCCGTCACCTGCGGCCTGCTCGCAGACGCGGCCGGAGTGGTTGCCGCCATAGGGGTGTGCTATTTGTTTTTTTAAAGGTAAAAAGGTAAAGAAGTAAAAAGGTAAAAAGCCATGCGGCGTGGGAGTGGCCATTATTATTGTTAGTGAGTAAATACAAACGGATGCGTGGATATAAAATAAATAGTTATGGGGCAGGGGAAGAATGTTATTTATCAGTTGAGCAAATGCTTTGCGTTGAGGATTGTGAGGCTTTACTGTTGTTTGCGTGACAACAGAGGAGAATATGTCATTTCGAAGCAATTATACAGGTCGGGCACGAGCATCGGGGCAAATATCGCGGAAAGCATCTATGCTCAAAGCGATGCGGACTATATAAGTAAACTGAGCATTGCCCTGAAAGAAGCAAGCGAGACTGAGTATTGGTTGGACTTGTTATATGAGTCGGAAGTGATAAGTGAAAAGGAACATAACTCGTTGGTTACGGACTTGAAAACAATAATTGGAACATTGATAAACATAATAAACAAAATAAAAAAACAAGAAAAGGGAAGATAAATAAAAGTAATAAACATCTGTAATTATATTATTGAAAGACAATTCGTTTGTCTTAATAAATATCTGTTATAGTAAAATTGAAAAGTCATCATATTAGAATTATGATTAGAATCATGAAAAGACAAAAGATAGATGATTATCTGTATAATGTCATACGGTTTTCTGATAATGTAAGTTCCGGTGTTTTTTACCTTTTTACCTTTTTACTTTTTTACCTTTAAACAATGTCTTCTTTAAAATCATTGGCAAAAGATACTGCGATATATGGATTGAGCAGTATTGTAGGCAGGTTTCTCAATTACCTGCTTGTACCGCTTTATACGGCCAGGCTGTCGGCCGAGAGCGGAGGTTACGGAGTGATAACGCACGTGTATGCGTACACGGCATTGCTGCTCGTAATACTGACATACGGAATGGAGACCACCCTGTTCCGGTTCTCTAACAAGGAAAGCGAAGATCCCGATACGGTGTTCTCGACCGCTTTGAAGGCCGTCGGCATCACCTCGTTGTCGTTCATCGTGCTTGTGTTTGTCTTCATATCGCCCCTGTCGCAGGCCATGGGATATGCCGATCATCCGTCGTATATACTGGCAATGGCGGTCACAGTGGCCGTGGATGCGTTCCAGTGCATACTCTTTGCCCGTCTGCGCCATGAGAAACGGCCTGTCAAGTTTGCCGCTCTCAAGCTCCTGTTCATCGTCATGAATATAGCTCTTAACGTGGTGTTCTTTGTCGTTTTGCCGGAGATTACAGACAGCCCTGTCGATGTTGGCGATGCGTTCTATATCAATCTCGCATGCACGGTGTTCATAACGCTCTGCTTCGCGGGAGAGCTCAAGACGGCATTCACGGCCTGTTTCGATGCCGCTTTGCTGCGCCGCATGCTCTCGTATAGCTGGCCGATACTCGTGCTCGGTATAGCGGGAATACTCAATCAGACGGCCGACAAGATACTTTTCCCTTATCTGTATGATGGGAATAACGTCAACAAGCAGCTCGGAATATACAGTGCGGCGTCGAAAATAGCCATGATCATGGCAATGATAACCCAGGCGTTCCGTTATGCTTACGAGCCGTTTGTGTTCGGAAAGTCGAAAGATAAGGATGGCGACAGCCGTGAGGTGTATGCCAAGGCGATGAAATATTTTATTATCTTCACGCTCATGGCGTTCCTTTTTGTAACCGGATATATCGGGGTACTCCGCTATATCATAGGCAGCGACTATTGGCCGGGGCTTGATGTGGTGCCCGTAGTGATGGTGGCGGAGATAATGATGGGAGTATACTTCAACCTCTCTTTCTGGTATAAGCTCATCGACAGGACGATATGGGGGGCGTGGTTCTCCGGTGTCGGTTGCGCCGTGCTGTTGGCGATAAACGTCATTTTCGTGCCGCGATACGGCTATGTGGCGTGTGCCTGGGCCGGTGTCGCCGGTTACGGCACGGCCATGACACTGTCGTATGTCGTCGGTCAGCGTTACTACCCAATTCGCTATCCGCTCGGTGAGATAGCGGCCTATGTGATTCTTGCCGCCGCTCTCTTCGCCGGTATCACCGTGTCAAACGCCGGTCTGCCGCCCATTGCCGCCGTCGGGGTGAACACAGTGCTCGTGGCCGTGTTTGCCGCCGTGGTGGTCAGGCGCGATTTTCCGCTCTCTTCGCTGCCCGTTGTGGGCAAGTATTTCCGCGGCAAGCGTGGCGTTTAGCGGAAAAATAGCTATCTTTGCACCTGGCAAACGTGATGGGGCGGGCACCGCAACGACACGATACTTAGACAGTCGAACGACAATTTGATTGTAATTACGTCAGTCCTACGGTTGACGGATGGATATCAGGATATGCTGTCACGGTGACGAGACGGCGCGTGTGCGTTCATTCATAAGCATATCTGAATGAGGCATACTGTCAAAATCACTAAACACTAATCTCAGCATTAGGAATAATACAAACATATATAAAAGATGAAGAAAATAACATTGACAGCAGCGTTGGTGCTCTCCATCACGGCGGCAAAGGCCGATGAGGGCATGTGGACGCTCTATGACCTGCCCAATGCCGTATACGAGCAGATGCGGGCGGAAGGTTTCGCCATGCCTTATGATGGCCTTTACAACAGTGACAACGCCATAAAGAACTGCGTGGTGAACTTCGGCGGCTTCTGCTCGGGTGTGGTGGTGTCGCCCGACGGCCTTGTATTCACCAACCATCACTGCGGTTTCGAGGCCATACGCAGCCACTCTACCGTGGAGCACGACTATATGCTTAACGGTTTTTTCGCCAAGTCTTACAAGGAAGAACTGCCCAACAAGGACTTGTTCGTGAGTTTCATGGTGGAGCAGAAGGATATTACCTCGAAGCTCGACAGCATGGGGCTTAACGACATGTTGCCGTCCCGTCAGGCTGTGTTCCTCGACTCGATAGAGAACGTATGGTCCAAGGACGTGAAGGCTAAGGACTCCACACTGCGACTCGAAATAAAGCCTTTCTACGAGGGTAACAGATTCTATGCCACCACATACCGTGATTTCCGTGACCTGCGTCTTGTTTTCACCATTCCCAAGTCTATGGGAAAATACGGCGGAGAGACGGACAACTGGATGTGGCCGCGCCAGACTTGCGACTTTTCCGTGTTCCGCATATATGCCGATCCGAAGACAAACGGTCCGGCGGATTACAGCGAGAACAACGTGCCCTATCACCCGTCGTCATGGGCTCCCGTGTCGATGGACGGATATAAGGACGGTGATTTCTCGATGACGATAGGCTATCCCGGCAGCACCAGCCGTTATCTCTCGTCTTACGGTATACGCCAGCGCCGTGACGCCATCAACGAGCCGCGTGCCCAAGTGCGCGGCGTGAAGCAGGATGTGATGATCCGTCACATGCGTGCCGATGAGGCGGTGCGTATCAAGTATGACTCGAAATATGCCCAAAGCTCCAACTACTGGAAAAATTCCATCGGTATGAACAAGTGTATCGACAGCACGGGACTCATACGCCAGAAGGCCGATTTCGAGGCACGGATACGCCATTATCAGGACTCTACCGGCTACTTGAAAGGCAAACTCGACTTCGACCTGATGTCCCGCCTTTACAATGAGCGCATAGCCGTGCGCCGTGCGATGACAGTATTCACAGAGACGTTCTTCCGTACAAACGAGCTTGCCAGCCGTGCGCTGCGTGCCCACAACGGTTCCGAGGTGAAAGGACCGGAAAACAAGAAGTCAAAGCAGTACATAGAGTTTGCTGATAACAGCGCCGAGTGGGATGAGGCACTTGACAAGGAGGTGTATGCCGTGCTGTTGAAGAACTACCGTGAGCAGGTGGATGCCAAGTATCTGCCCGATTTCTACAAGACTATCGACAGCCGTTTCGGAGGCGACTGTGCCAAATACGTGGATTACCTGTATGCCAATTCGATGCTGATGAAGAGCGGAAAGAAGATTTATATCAACAAAAAGAGCTTCAGCAAAGACCTCGGTGTGCAGATGGGTCTCGACATTATGAGCATGTATGCCTCCTTAGGCGAGCCGCTCACGGCATCTGTCGACTCTATCGACGTGCAGGAGAAATATCTCTGTGCCGCCAAGATACGCATGGAAGAGGATATGCCTCATTACAGCGACGCCAACTTCACTATGCGTCTGAGCTACGGACAGGTGGGCGGATTCATGCTTAACGGCAAGCCGTCGGGATATTACACCACGGCAGAGAGCATGGTGGAAAAGATGGACAAGGGCGACAAGGTGGTGGATTACTTTGCCGAGCCGATAATGAAAACGCTGCTTTCAGCAAAGAATTTCGACCCGTATACCGACAAGACCACAGGTAAGATGCAACTCTGTTTCCTCACAAATAACGACATCACTGGCGGCAACAGCGGTTCGCCGATGTTCAACGGGAAGGGACAGCTTATAGGATTGGCGTTCGACGGAAACTGGGACAGCCTCTCGGGCGATATCTTCTTCGATTCCAAACTCGCGCGTTGCATCGGTGTCGACATCCGCTACGTACTCTTCATGATGGACCGTTGGGGACATGCCGACCGCCTTTTGAAAGAGATTGACGCCAAATAGAATATCCGGCAGACCGTGCCCGTGGCTTGCCGGCGGATAATGATTTCCGGCTGTTTGCCGCATATTAACCGTTAATTAGGATAGCAAGGACATGGCCATACCGGACTTACGGTACCGCAGAGGCGCCGGGACATGCAGGATGATGACATTCGGTCGATTACTCCCGTGTCCCGGCGCCTCTGCGGTATTTTAATCTCCGCATAGTGCCTTTGCTTAATCATGTCAATTATCAACCATCCGTAGATGAAAAAGATAACAATCATTTGCTTTTTATCGCTGCTGGCGGCTTCGTTCACGGCCGTGAACGGTCAGGACACTAAGCTGCTCACATCCCTGTTTGGCGGAAACCGCGCTGAGGATGCGCTTGACAAGATACTCGTGGCCTGCGGACAATTCGAGCCGTTGCCCCGTTCTGGCAGTTCTTTCTGGCGCGACTCGATACCCCAGAGCGTTCGCCGCAGTTATATAGAATACGGTGAGAGGTATCTCGGTGTGTCGTGGCCGGTGCTTCCTGTCACCGAGTTCGCCCGTTTCAAGACCGATGGCAACCGTACCGGCTACGAGCGTCTGTCGTTCGCACGCCGCCGTGCGCTGGCCGCTTTGGTGGTGGCCGAGATTGCCGAGGGGCGCCACCGTTTTGTCCCCGGCATCGTCAACGGTCTGCAAGCGCTGCTCGAAGAGACGTGGTGGGGTATACCGGCGCACTACAACAAGCCTGTGCCGGTGTATGAAGACCAGACGGTAGACCTGTTCAACGCCGAGACGGCCGGGCTCGTGGCATGGACATCATACATGCTCCGTGCCGAGATAGACAGTTTCTCGCCGCTTCTCCGCAGACGGATAGACAGCGAGATAAACCGTCGCCTGCTGCGCCCGGCCCTGAAAACGGACTACTGGTGGAAGCGTGCCGGAATGAACTGGAACCCATGGATAGCGAGCAACTGGCTCGCCTGTGTGCTCATCTGCGAGCATGACAGAGACCGGCAGCTTGCCGCCGTGGCTCAGATAATGACGGCTCTCGACACCTTTACAGACTCGTATCCGGCCGACGGCGGTTGTGATGAAGGCCCTAACTACTGGGATCGCGCCGCGGCATCGCTTTTCGATTGTCTCAACCTGTTGCGCATTGCCACCGGCGGCCGTGTCGACATAGGCTCGCATCCGAAGATAAGGGCCATGGCGGGATATGCTTACAAACTGTACGCGGGTGACGGCAGGTGCGTGAACTTCGCCGACGCCGGCATTAACACCATGGCGCTGCAACTCAACGTGGCCTATCCTTTCGGGCGGTATACCGGCGACAGCACGATGACGGCTTTCGCGTCGCACATTGCCGTAAAGAAAGATTTTGCCAATCATGCCGCCGACATCTACGATCGCAGCGGAAACTGGCCCGCCCTTGCCCGCGAGCTGTTTCTTCTCCGTGATGTGGCGGGTCTGCTGGCCGAGCCTGCCCGTGAGCCGCTGCTGGCCGATGTGTGGCTTCCCGACCTGCAAATCATGACTGCCCGGCGCCGTGAATTATACGTGGCGATGAAGGGAGGAACGAACGGCGAGAGCCATAACCACAACGATGTGGGCAGTTTTGTCGTCTACTGCGACAACCGCCCGGTCATCGTCGATCCGGGCGTCGGCAGCTATACGGCCAAGACATTCGGCCGGGACCGCTACGATATATGGACCATGCAGTCGCAATATCACAACCTGCCGGTAATCAACGGTATGGGGCAGCGCGACGGTGCTGGATATGCCGCATCGGCGGTGAGATACTCCAAGGGACGCATGCGACTCGACATTGCCGGTGCCTATCCGGCAGAAGCCGGGGTGAGGCGTTGGATTAGGGAAGTGCGCGTTGGCGGTTCGGGAATTGTCGATATTACGGAAGACTACGAACTGACTGTATGCGGCGTACCGCCGTGCCTCGTTGTCATGGCCGCCGTGTGTCCCGACATGTCCGTGCCGGGCAGAATATCGCTCGGTTCACATGCCGTCCTTTACAACCCGGCTCAACTTTCCGTTTCCATTGAACCTATGGAGCCTTTGCTCGACGACAAGTTACGCGGCGTATGGGGCGACGACCTTTACCGTATTGTGATGACGGTGAAAGGGAAAGATAAGAGAGGGAAAATAAGGTGGAGGTTTTCTTTGGGGAGATGAGTAGTAAGGAGTTGTGGAGTAAGGAGGTATGCTTGGTGATAAAGTCTGTACTTTTAATACATGAAAGTAATGATGGCTTTGCATCCGGCGCCCATTATCCAAAAACTCTGTACTCAAAGCATACCTCCTTACTACTCATCTCCTTCCTCCCCAATTTCTTCCTCCCCATCTCCTTCCTTATAAATTTTACTAAAATCAAAAAAATATGACCTATAATACAACAACCCTTCCGTGCGGGCTCCGTATAATCCACAGGCAGACAGACTCACCGGTGATATACTGCGGATATGCCGTGAATACCGGGACACGAGATGAACAGCCGGGCGAAGAAGGAATGGCACACTTCTGCGAGCATCTCACTTTCAAGGGCACGTCCCGCCGCAGTGCCATCAGAATAATAAACTGTCTCGAGAGCGTGGGCGGCGAACTGAACGCTTTTACCACCAAGGAGCATACCGTATACTACTCATCGGTGTTGAAAGACCATTTCGCAAAGGCCGTCGACCTGCTCACCGACATTGTGTTTCACAGCACTTATCCGCAGAGCGAGATAGATAAGGAAGTGGAGGTGGTATGCGACGAGATAGAGAGCTACAACGACTCGCCTGCCGAACTGATATACGATGAGTTCGAGAGCCTGATTTTCGGCGGTCATCCGCTGGGACGCAATATTCTCGGTGAGGCCTCACGGCTGCGCACGTATACCACCGCCGACGCCCGCCGATTCATCGCCTCCCATTATCGGCCCGGCAACATGGTGTTTTTCGCCTGCGGCAATCTCGATTTCGGCCGTCTTGCGTCCTTGCTGCGCCGCCTTACAGCCGATATGCCGGCTGCTTCGCCGCATGCGGTTTGTCAGCGCGTCGCCTCGCTGCCGCCTTACACTCCGTGTACCGTGACGCGCGAGAAAGCCACTCATCAGGCGCATGTGATGATCGGCAACCGTGCATACGGCATGTACGACAGTCGCCGTACCGCTCTCTATCTGCTGAACAACATGCTCGGCGGGCCGGGCATGAACGCGCGCCTGAACCTCTCGCTTCGTGAGCGTCACGGCCTGGTATATACGGTTGAGAGCACAATGGTGAGCTATCGGGACACCGGCATGTGGAGCGTATACTTCGGTTGCGATCCGAAAGACGTATCACGCTGTCGCCGACTTGTATTCCGGGAGCTTGACCGCATGGCCGACCGTCCGCTCGGTGCGGCCCGCCTTGTTGCCGCAAAGCGGCAGATAAAGGGACAGATAGCCATTGCATGCGACAACAGGGAGAGCTTTGCGCTCGATTTCGGGCGTACTTATCTCAATTTCGGTAAGGAGAAAGATGTCAACCGGCTCTTTGAGCGCATAGATGCCGTCACGGCGGAAGACATAATGCGGACAGCCGCCGAGGTGTTTGCCCGCGATAGACTGACAACGCTCGTTTTCCGATGAGCATCCCTAATAGATATTTATAATCTGTACCGCCCCGTTTTCCGAACACGTCAGGAAAGCGGGGCCTCATTGTTTTTTGTACTAATAAAGTCACGTATTTAACATTTTGTTTTCTGTTGAAATAGAAAACGAAGACGATATGTAGCGCTATATGCAATGCGATATGCTTTTTATCGCAAGTTGGTAATTCTGCCGATTTTCCGCAACGGGATGCCCGTTGGCTTGCGTTCGGTTGCCGGTTGCGTCGCGTTTGGATACCCGTTGGCTTGCGTTTAGCGTCTGAATGCGAGGCAACGGGACGCTGAATGGAAAAAATCGGAAGGGCAGGTGGGGTAGGTTTGATAGGGGAGGCAGGTTTGAAAGGTGTATTAGGTTGATGCACAGGTGTTTATGCTATACTGCTCATAATTAGCTTATTTCCGGCCTTTGGGTTTTAATTTTGAAACGGGCGGAATATGGAGGGCGTTTTGTAAATATTATTCATTTATGCGGGTTGATGTCTCCGGATGTGCGGGTTGATGTCTCCGATAACTCTACGGATGTCTGTTTCCGGTCAAAGGAGAAAGCCTACGGACGTAGGCATGTTTGCTGTCGATGTCAGAAAAAATATTACTTATGGCTTTGGTCGGCATGTATGCCGAAAAGCGGCATACCGCCGATATGCCCTTGCGGTGCGTATCGACGGTATGTCAGGCGTGTTTTTCATTCAAGTGATTTCGTTATCTGGCGGCGAAGAACATCCCGTCGTTCATCGCCATGCGCAGGTTGTACACTCCTGCCTCGTCGGGAGTGACGTCCATGCTGCGTCCGTCGGGCAGGAAAGCCCTGATAGTGCCGTCTTCATTGAAGCGGAATATCTCTGCCTCCTGGCCGTCTGATTTCAGTGTCCACGAGTCGTTGGTGTTGTCGTGCACGAAGAGCACCTTCTCACCAGTGGGCTTTGTGATCTCGTATCCGTCTTTCAGTGTTTTCACTGCATATTGTTTTCCGTCCTGTCCCCAGACGTTTTCCACCTGTCCTGCCTTTGCAAGGGGGCTTGAGCCGCTCCAGAACTCGATTGAGTTGAGCACCAGCAGGTCGGCCAGTCCGAACAGTGCGTATACCGGTGAGCCAACGATGAACACCAGCTCGTTGACGAATTTATTGCTCAGTTTCTTGTTCCATGCCAGTGTTTTGTTGAACAGTGGGAACGAACCGATGCACGAACTTGTCATCATGGCTCCGGCCATGAGACAAACGAAGACTTTGATAGTAATCTTTCTCATAATTTTTCCGTTTTAAAATGTTATTATTTCATGGTCTTGCGGCCGCCCGCCGTGCTTGCCGTGCGTTCCCGCGGCCGTTTTCGGTGCAAATATAATGATTGATTTCCACAGGTTGACGCAAACGCGTCTCTTTTTCATTTTTCTTTTTTTACGTTATGTTTCTTTTGTTTTTCCGGATCTTCTTTTTCCGTCCGTTTTCATTATATGGTGAGGCGTTCAGGCATCTTGCGGCAGATGTCGTTTCTTTTTGCGTACGATTGCCGTATAATCCGGATAAGAATGGTTATCTTTGCAGAAAACATAATACACAATGCTTATGATTAAAAATCTAATGACATTCATTATTCTGCTTGCCGCCGTGGCGCAACCTGCCGTTGCCGGGAAACGTAAAGGACAGACAGACCGCGAGTACTGGTGCTCGCTGGCCTATAAAATGGCCCGGCCGGTGCTCGAAAAGATGGCCGACGGCCGCTTGCAGGCCGACATGCAGGTTGAGGTCAGCCCCACGTGGGATGGCCGTGACAGACGGGTGACGTATATGGAGTGCTTCGGCCGTCTGATGGCCGGCATTGCCCCGTGGCTCGCCCTGCCCGACGACGGCACGGCCGAGGGGGCCGGTCGCCGCCAACTGAGGGAGTGGGCGCTTGCGAGCTACAGGAATGCCGTGGATCCGCAGTCACCCGACTATCTGCTGTGGCGCAATGAAGGGCAGACGCTTGTAGATGCCGCCTACGTGGCGGAGAGTTTCGTACGTGCCTATGATGCGCTGTGGATGCCGCTCGACAGCGTTACAAAAGCACGGTATATAGACGAGTTTACCCGCCTGCGCCGTGTCGATCCGCCATATACCAACTGGTTTCTTTTCTCGTCGGTGATAGAGAGTTTTCTCGCCAAGGCTGGCGCGCCGTTCGACATGTTCCGTGTGAACACGGCCATCCGCAAGACCGAGGAGTGGTATGTGGGCGACGGATGGTATGCGGACGGTCCCGAGTTTGCTTTCGATTACTATTCGAGCTATGTCTTCCACCCGATGTATCTCGAAACGCTCCGCAACATGATAGACTCCAAGCGAGGCTCGCGCATAGACTATCCGAAATACTATGACCGTGAGTTGCGCCGCGCGCAGAAGTATGCCATCGTGCTCGAACGGTTCATATCGCCCGAGGGCACGTTCCCGGTCTTCGGCCGCTCTGTCCCTTACCGAATGGCAGCCATGCAGCCGCTGGCCTTGCTCGCACGCATGGAGAGATTGCCGCGCGAGCTGACTCCTGCCCAGGTGCGTTGCGCCCTGACGGCCGTGATGCGCCGCATGTTCGACCGTCACGAGAACTTCAACGAGGGAGGCTATCTCACCATCGGCTTCTGCGGCAGTCAGCCCGGCATTGCCGACTGGTACACCAACAATGGAAGCCTTTACATGGCATCACTCGCTTTCATGCCGCTCGGCCTTCCCGCCGACAATGCCTTCTGGTCGTCGCCCGCCGAGGAGTGGACGCAGAAGAAGGCCTGGGGCGGCGAGCCGTTCCCGAAGGACCATGTATGGAAAGACGAGATACGGACGAAAGACAAGTATTGACTTGCGGGCCGGCAGGTTGTCGGCAATCATGCCGGTCGAAAATAATAGAGGTATAAATAATAGTGTGTCAGCCCGGCCCCCATGTTGGTATGTTATGTGTAAATAAGCGGCTTTTTCTCTGATGCCCGTATGGCAATCCATACGGGCATTCTCCGTCATGATGTCATTGTATAGACTCTGTTGTATAAATGTGGTTTACAATACGAAAAAAGGCTGAGTGATTATAATCACTTAGCCTTTCTGTTTTCGGTGGGCCATCCAGGGCTTGAACCTGGGACCTCCAGATTATGAGTCTGTTGCTCTAACCAACTGAGCTAAAAGCCCGACAAAATCAGACAACCGTTCTGATTTCGAGTGCAAAGGTACGTTTAATAAATTAAATATGCAAATTTTTTATGCAAAAAGAAACTAAATAATTTTACATAGAGCGGTTGTTACGCCCTTTTTTGACTAACTTTGCACGAAGACAGGCGGTATGCCGGGCGCTCCGGGAGTGTTATGGCGGCCGGTCATCGGTATTATATATTGATTGATTGAAGATTATATTTTAAGTAAAAACCATATTTGGAAGTAAGGAATGGAAGAGAATAAAAATCGTCCCGAAGTGAGGACAGACGGTCTTACGGACGCAGAGGTGGCTCAAAGCCGCATCAAGCATGGAGAGAACATGCTCACCCCGCCGGTGAGGGTATCCCTTTGGCGGTTGTATATAGATAAGTATAATGACCCGATAATAAAGATATTGCTCGTCGCCGCGGGCGTGTCTCTCGGTCTGGCTTTCGTCGAAGGCAACTTCGCCGAGACGGCGGGAATATTCCTTGCCGTGTTTCTCGCCACTACTGTGGGATTTTGTTTCGAGCGTGACGCCGCCAGGAAGTTTGACGTGCTCACGGCAATGGGCGAGGAAGAGCCGGTGAAGGTGGTGCGTGGCGGCCGTGTGACGGAGATTGCCCGCCGCGATGTCGTTGTTGGCGATGTGGTGATAATAGAGACGGGCGACGAGGTGCCGGCCGACGGCGTGCTGTTTGAGGCCACCGACCTGCAGATAGACGAATCGGCGCTGACAGGTGAGTTGATTGCCTATAAAAGCACCGATGGCGTGGACGACGGGGCATATCCGTCGGATGTTGTGCTGCGGTCGACGATGGTAATGGCCGGTACGGGACGAATGACGGTGACGGCGGTGGGCGACGGCACGGAGATCGGGCATGTGGCAGGCAGTTCCACGGAGCTGACAGCGGTTAAGACACCCCTCAACATGCAGCTCGACAGGCTCGCCTCTCTGATAAGCAAGATTGGAACCGGCGTGGCAACATCGGCACTCGTGATATTTCTTGTACACGACATACTCACCAATCCACTTTGGCATACCGATGATTACATCGGGATGACGGGCGTGGCGCTGAGATATTTCATGATGGCCGTCACGCTTATAGTGATGGCTGTGCCGGAGGGTCTGCCTATGGCTGTCACCCTTGCGCTTGCCCTGAACATGCGGAGGATGCTTAAAAGCAATAATCTCGTGCGTAAGTTGCATGCCTGTGAGACGATGGGAGCCGTGACGGTGATATGCACCGACAAGACGGGAACACTGACACAAAACAGAATGCAGGTGGCCGAGATGGTCTCGGGATGTGATGAGTGCGGTTCCACTCAGTCACAGGTCATGCAAGGCAAACTGCCAATCGCCATCGCTGCCAACACTACCGCCGAACTGAACGACGGACAGGGGATAGGTAACCCTACGGAGGCGGCTTTGCTGTTGTGGCTCGAAGGCAACGGCGAGGACTATCGTATGTTGCGTGAAGAAGCGCGCGTGGTGGAGAGGCTTCCTTTCTCCACGGAGCGTAAATACATGGCCACGCTGTGCGACGTGGGTGGCGAGCGGTGGCTGTTTGTAAAAGGCGCGCCGGAGATAGTGATGGGGCATTGCGCCATGACGGATGGAGGGCGCAAGGAAATGACCGCCCGGCTGACGGCTTATCAGAACAAGGCCATGCGCACTCTGGCTTTCGCCTGCAAGCGTACGGACACGGTGGATATATCGGGGATGACGTTTCAGGGAATCGCCGCCATCAGCGATCCGTTGCGCAAGGAAGTGCCGGACGCCGTTCGGAGTTGCCGTGAGGCAGGCATCGACGTGAAGATCATAACCGGCGATACCGCAGCCACGGCCTTGGAGATAGCCCGGCAGATAGGCGTGGCGGATGCGGATGGTTTCCCGGTAGACGGAAGAGACGCCTCTCCGGGAAGAGATGATGAGGGATTGAGGATTGATATCACCGGCCCTGAGTTTGCCGCTTTGTCTGATGCGGAGGCTTATGAGCGTGTGAAAGAAATAAAAGTGATGAGCAGGGCACGTCCGACAGACAAGATGCGGTTTGTTGAGATGCTGCAAAAGCGTGGCGAGGTGGTGGCCGTCACGGGCGACGGCACCAACGATTCGCCTGCTCTCAACCATGCCCATGTGGGTTTGTCGCTCGGCTCCGGCACCTCGGTTGCCAAGAATGCGAGCGACATGACACTGCTCGACGACTCGTTTAACAGCATTGTCAAGGCCGTGCAGTGGGGCCGTTCGCTCTATCGTAATATCCAGCGGTTCGTCTTTTTCCAGCTGGTTGTCAATGTTACGGCATTGCTTCTTGTTCTCGGCGGGTCTATCATAGGTACCGAGTTGCCGCTTACCATACCGCAGATGCTGTGGGTCAACCTTATCATGGATACCTTTGCGGCGATGGCTCTTGCCTCGTTGCCGCCTGAAAGCGACGTGATGAATGAGCGTCCGCGCAGTCGCGGCGAGTTCATAATAAGCAAGTCGATGGGCAGGGCTATACTTATTATAGGAATATTGTTTTTCATCGTAATGTCGGCCATGCTCTATTATTTTGAGAATGTAGCCGGCGTGTCGGCCGAAGAGCTTACGGTCTTCTTCACCGTTTTCGTGATGTTGCAGTGGTGGAACCTGTTCAATGCCAAGGCGTGGGGCACGTGTGGCTCGGCTTTCCGCGGCTTCACGGCAGACAGGGGGCTGCTGCTCGTGCTTGCGATAGTGTTTGTAGGCCAGTGGCTTATAGTCACGTTTGGCGGCACAATGTTCCGCACGGTGCCTTTGTCTGCCGATACATGGATCATGATAATGGCCGGAACATCTCCCGTGATGCTCATAGGAGAGGTGTTGCGTATGATTTGCTCAAAGAGGGCGGCGGCTGTGTGACATCGTAAAGTGGAGACGGATATACGGTGAAGATTAATCAATCGGAATATGACAATCGTTAAATATACGGATATGGATGATGTCGCCGCGGAGTGTGTGGCCACTGTCGGTTTCTTCGACGGTGTGCATCGGGGGCATCGTTATCTGATAAAACAGGTGAAAGAGGAGGCGGAAAGACTGGGAGCGGAGGCCGTTGTAGTGACGTTCGACCGCCATCCCCGCCAGGTGCTCGGATGCGATTATCGCCCGAGAATGCTTAATACTCTTGACGAAAAGACGGCGCTTCTCGAGTCTACGGGTATCGACCGTTGCGTGATATTGCCGTTCGATGAAGCCATGTCACGTCTTTCGGCACGTGATTTCATGAGCGGTGTGCTTCGCGAGAGGATCGGAGTGAAAATTCTCGTGACAGGATATGACAACAGGTTCGGCCGTAACCGCAGCGAGGGTTTCGATGAATATGTTCGCCACGGTGTAGACATAGGCATGGATGTGGTTCTCGCCAAGCCGCTGATACTGAACGGAGTGAGCGTCAGCTCGTCCGTAATCCGTTCTTTTATTGAAGCCGGCGAGGTGGAAATGGCTGCCCTGTGTCTCAACAGCCATTACTCGATGACCGGTTGTGTGGTAGACGGAGAGCATGTGGGCAGGGGGCTCGGATTCCCTACCGCCAACATCGAGCCGGACGATGCAGACAAGATCATTCCCGCTACGGGTGTCTATGCCGTGTGGGTTGAGATGGACGGAGAGCCTGTCAGGTATCATGCGATGATGAACATAGGTTTCCGCCCTACGTTCGGCGGAAACCGCCGTACTCTCGAAGTGCATATACTTAATTTCTCGGGCGATATCTACGGCCGTAGGATCAGCGTGTCGTTCGTAGGCCGCCTGCGCACCGAACGTAAGTTTCATGGTGCGGCCGAGCTTGCCGCACAGTTGCGTGAAGACGCCCGTCTTGCTGTCGGGATACTGGAAGAGGATGTAAAAAAACAAACAACTGATATACGATTATGAAAAAAGCGTTTATATATCTCATGGTGTTCATGGGCCTGCAAGTAGGTGTGACCGCTGTCGTGATGTTGATAATGAGGTTGACCGGTGTTTCCGGTGACCCGTCGGCCGATAGCCTTATAATATCCATGGCGGCGTCAAGCATTGTCGCCGGAGCCGTGTTTCTGATTGCCCGGTGGGGCCGTGTGTCGCGCGATTATGTGCGGTCTCGTCCATGGGGGGTGCTGTTTTGGTGTGTGTTGGCCTCTGTCGGCATGGTGATACCATCCACATGGCTGCAAGAGAAGTTGCCGGAACTGCCCGATATGCTCGGCAGTCAGTTTGCCATGATATTGAAAAACCGCTACGGGTATTATGTGGTGGGGCTGCTTGTGCCGGTTGTCGAGGAGCTTGTTTTCCGTGGAGCTATACTGCGTGCGCTGCTCGCCGGTTTCAAGAAGCATTGGATAGCCATAGCCGTCTCGGCTCTGTTGTTTGCCCTTGTGCACGGAAATCCGGCGCAGATGCCCCATGCTTTGATCGCCGGGATGCTGCTCGGATGGATGTATTACCGTACGGGAAGCATTGTTCCGGGTGTGGCATATCACTGGGTGAACAACACGATAGCATATATACTATATAATATATTGCCGGATCCGAACGTCCCCCTCATCGTAATCTTCAACGGCGACGGGCGTGCGGTGCTGGCAAGCGTGCTGTTCTCGCTGTGCATCCTCCTGCCGTCCATATACCAGCTGAACATCAGGATGAAAAGAGCGGATGGCGGGAAGCCTGCCGTTCAGGATATATCCGGCGGAGTGTGATATACATGCGACCATGCGATAGCTGACGGTTTGTCGGGTGATTGCCGCATCGACATAATTTAATGAATAACCAAATAATCATCATGGAAAAACTCCTGCATTACGTATGGCGCCATCGCCTGATGCCGTCAATGTTGGCGACAACCGACGGCCGGTCGGTGGAACAGATAGATCCGGGACTTCCCAACAACGGAGCCGGACCGGATTTTTTCAATGCCAAGGTGAGAATCGGCGGTACGTTGTGGGTCGGCAACGTGGAGATACACGACCGGTCGGCTGACTGGGAGCTGCATGGCCACGGGCGAGACCGTGCGTACGACAATGTGGTGCTGCATGTGGCGGGAGATACAGACTGTGATGTATTCGATTCGCAAGGACGCCGTATACCGCAGATAAGGCTTGAGGTGCCGCCTCATGTGCTTGAAAACTATGAGACATTGCTGCATGAAGATAAATATCCGCCTTGTCACCGTGTTGTCGCCACGCTGCCCCGGCTTACCGCCCACTCATGGATGGCCGCGTTGCAGACGGAGCGTCTCGAACGAAAAACGGCCGATATACGTCGCAGGGCAGAGTTGTGCGGAGGCTCGTGGGAAGATGCCTGCTTCATCACGCTTGCCCGCAACTACGGGTTCGGCATCAATGGCGATGCCTTTGAGCAGTGGGCGTGCCGGGTGCCGCTCGCTGCCGTGGCCCATCATCGTGACGATTTGTTCCAGGTAGAGGCCGTATTCATGGGGCAGGCGGGGCTGCTCACCCCTGAGTCCATACCTGAGCGGTATCGCGACGGGGCGCTCGCCGATGATTACTATAAGCGTCTGTGCGGTGAGTATGCCTATCTGTCGCATAAGTTCGGTCTGTCTCCGATGGACTGGAAACAATGGAGATTCCTCAGGCTCAGACCGCAAAATTTCCCTCACATACGTATCTCGCAACTGGCAAACCTGTATCACGGTCGTAGGATGGGGCTGCGGGCGCTTGCCGAGTGCGATTCCGTTGACTCTCTTCGGGATATGATGCGCACTCATGTCACTCCATATTGGGAAACCCACTACACGTTCGCTTCGGAGAGCATGAAGAACGAAAAGCGCCTGTCGCCTTTCTCCCTCGACCTGCTTATGATAAACACGGCCATTCCGGTGATATTCGCTTACGGGCGGCATATATCCGATGAGCGGCTTTGCGAGCGTGCGGTTGATATGCTCGATGGTCTCAAACCTGAGAATAACCGGATAATAAGAATGTGGCGCGAGTGCGGACTCGACGTGCGTTCGGCCGGTGACAGTCAGGCATTGATACAGCTCAAAAACGAGTATTGCGACCGAAAAGACTGCCTGCGGTGTCGCTTCGGATATGAATTTTTAAAATCAGAGGAACGATGAGGCTTTTGGGATGAAAGGGTGTCCGTGAGTTGCGGTGTTTTTGGAGTGTACATAAGGTTTATTTAGCTTCAAGATAAGACAAGTTTACTCCCATGCACCTTTCCCGCTCGACAATAAAACTCATTTAATTCAGCAAAATATAAATGACAATGATGGAATATCAATTTGAAACGAAGATGGAAGTCCGCGACTATGAGTGCGACATCGAAGGAATAGTGAACAACGCCAACTATCTGCATTATGCGGAGCATACACGACATTTATATCTCAAAAAGTGCGGACTGAGTTTCGCCGAGATGCACCGCCGTGGCATAGACGCGGTGGTGGCGCGGATGAATCTGCAATACAAGGTGCCTTTGCGGTGCGACGATGAGTTCATGTCCCGTCTGTATGTGGAGAAAGTGGGCTTGCGGTATGTGTTCCACCAGGATTTCTACCGTCTGCCCGATGAGCGGCTTTGCTTCAAGGCCGTGACCGAGGTAGTGTGCCTCGTTGACGGCAAGATGTCCGGGTGCGACGAATACGACGGAATACTATGACGGCCGGCAACGACACCCTTTATGCGATGGCGCTGACACGTATCAGCCATTTCAATTATGCCGCCGCTCTCGCCCTCTATCGTGAGTTGGGCAATGCCCGTGCCATATACGACCATCGTGCCGATATCGGCGACATTGTCGACGGCTGTTCGCCAAGGCTCTCCGCTGCCCTCGCGTGCTGGGATGAGCCCCTGCGGCGTGCAGAGGCCGAGATGGAGTTCATGCAAAAGCACGGAATCAGGCCGCTCACACTTGCCGACGACGGTTATCCGCAGCGGCTTAGGGAATGTGCCGATGCACCTATCGTGCTCTACTATCGGGGTTCGGCAGACCTCAACGCCCTCCGCGTCATAAGCATGGTGGGCACACGTCATGGCACAGTCTACGGGCAAGACCTCATAAGCAGGTTTATGGCCGACCTCAGAGACCTGTGCCCGCAGACGCTTATCGTCAGCGGCCTGGCATACGGTGTCGATATCTGCGCGCACCGCAATGCGCTGGACCACGGTTTCGATACCGTGGCGGTACTTGCCCACGGGCTTGACTATATCTATCCGTCGTCGCACAGGGACACCGCCGTGCGGATGCTCGACCATGGCGGTCTGCTCACCGAGTTCATGTCGTCTACCAAGGCCGACAAGGTGAACTTCGTGCGGCGCAACCGTATAGTGGCGGGCATGGCCGACGCCACTGTTGTCGTTGAGTCGGCGGCCAAGGGCGGCAGCCTTATCACGGCGGGTATAGCCCGTGGCTATTCGAGAGACGTGTTTGCCTTTCCCGGTGCCGTTGGCGCGGCAGGTTCAGAGGGGTGCAACAATCTGATACGCGACAATTGCGCCGGTCTTATCACCTCGGCTTCCGATTTCGTGCAGGCCATGGGGTGGGAAGATGCCGCGGCGCTGAGCCGTGCCAAGGCCTCCGGTATAGAGCGTTCGCTGTTTCCCGACCTTACAGGTGATGAGTCGCGGATAGTGGATCTGCTGAATACGGCCAACGACTTGCAGGTGAACATAATAACGGCGAAGACCAATCTACCCATAAGCCGTGTCACCTCGTTGCTCTTTCAACTCGAGATGAAAGGCGTGGTAAAGCCGCTTGCCGGTGGGATGTATCATTTGCTGGGCAGGTGAATGTTATGATATTTGACAACGAAAGAATGCTGACAACCATAATAAACCGATTGACATGAAAATAGGCAATATAGAATTTGGCTCTCGCCCGGTGTTTCTCGCACCGATGGAAGATGTGACAGATATTGGCTTCCGTACGCTGTGCAAGCGTTTCGGGGCATCGATGGTATATACTGAGTTCGTAAGCGCCGAGGCGTTGGTGCGGTCGGTGAAGTCGACGATGGGCAAGCTGGCGATAAGTGACGATGAGCGTCCCGTGGGAATACAGATCTACGGCCGCGACGTAGAGTCGATGGTAGAGGCCGCCCGCATCGTGGAGCAGGCCCGCCCCGACGTGATAGATATCAATTTCGGCTGCCCCGTGAAGAAAGTGGCCGGTAAGGGAGCGGGTGCGGGCATGTTGCAGAACATCCCGTTGATGCTCGACATCACACGTGAGGTGGTCAAGGCGGTCAACGTTCCCGTGACGGTGAAGACGCGCCTGGGCTGGAACAGCGAGCAGCTCGTCATCACGGAGCTTGCCGAGCGGTTGCAGGACTGCGGCATACAGGCGCTCACCATCCACGGACGCACCCGTGCGCAGATGTATACCGGCACGGCCGACTGGACGCTGATAGGCGAGGTGAAGCGCAATCCCCGCATTCATATTCCGATAATAGGCAACGGCGATATCACCGCTCCCGAGGAGGCGCGTCTCGCTTTCGAGCGTTACGGCGTAGACGCGATAATGGTTGGCCGTGCCACGTTCGGCCGCCCGTGGATATTCAAGGAGATAAGGGATTATTTCAATTCGCGGGCTGTTGGCGATGGGGCTGTCATGGGGGGTGAGACCGGTGGATTGGCTATGGATGCCTCTCATCCGCTTACGCTCAACGACAAAATCGACATACTCGAAGAGCAGCTTCGCATCAATGTGGAGCGTATAGACGAGTATCGTGGTATATTGCATACACGGCGGCATCTTGCCGCAAGCCCCATATTCAAGGGTATACCTGATTTCAGGCAGACACGTATTGCCATGTTGCGGGCATCTACGGTAGAGGAGCTGGTGGGCATACTGGAAGACGTGCGGCGGCGCCTCGCTGAGTGACGAGGCTGTGCACGCTCACGTCTTTGTACGAATAAAATCACGGATTTAACACTTTGTTTTCTGTTGAAATAGAAACCGAAGATGATACACACCGATATACAAGACGCGATATGCCGCTTTTCGCCATCCGGCGAAAAGCGGCTTTTTTTTGCGACGGGATGCCCGTTGGAGTGCGTTGGGTTGCCAATCGCGTCGCGTTTGGCGTCCCGTTGGCTTGCGTTTAGCGTCTGAATGCGAGGCAACGGGACGCTGAATGGAAAAAATAGTGAGGGTAGGTGGGATAGGTTTGGTAGGGGATGTAGGTGTGGTAGGTGTATTAAGCTGACGCACAGATACTTGCGGGAAGCGGCTCATAATTCGCTTATTTTCGGCCTCCTGCTTTTTATTTCAAAACGAGCGGGTTTTAAAATGAGTTTTGTCAAATAGTTTCTTAAAAGATGAGAAATGGTAATATGGGGAAGACAATATGGGGAAGATAGGAAGCGATGATATGTGGGCGCCCCGACAGAATATTCTGTCGGGGCGCCCACATATCATCGTCTTTCACCCATTAAAAGACCTTGCCGGTCTTTATGGTCCTGCCTTTTTCCCGGATGATGTATATACCCTTTCCGAGATTGTTTTTAGATACTTTCCTTCCAGAGAGGTCGTAGTATTCCGCCTGTCCACGGGATGTTTCCGTGGTCGAGATACCGCTTGTCTCGCCGGATACGGTCGCGGTGTATTCTTCCGACGGCATTGATTTGAGGTCGGCCGATGTCGCCGTTATGCGCAGCCCGTATTTGGCATTGTGCTCAAGCGTATTGAATGTGTACGACAAAACGTTGCCCACATTCAAGTCCCGGTAGCCGTCGACCGGTGTGCGCTCCGTTCTTACATAGCTTGCGGTCACGTCGTCCACAACAAGGAAACCGCTCTCCCGGCTGTATCTTATGCGTACCTTGTCGGCCGGGTCGATGGCGGCCGTCACCACTCCGCCTTCATCCTGCGGCACTATCTGCTCCACCTCGTGCCACTCTCCGTCGGCAAATCTGTCAATGCACACGCTGCCGTTGCCGTTTCTCAGTCGGCACCAGAGCGACAGGCCGGTGATCTTGCTGTCTGGATAGGCCACCTCTATGTAGTCGCCGTCTGCCGACATGCGCAGCGAGGGAGACGCCTCGCCGTAGTATCCGGCTATCGAATAGTATGTGGTGCTGCTGGTGCTCCACAGTTGGGGTATACCCTCGGCACGCTCGCCGAAGTCGTAACCGCCGGTCTCGGTTTCTGTGCCGGCAGAGTGCTTATACAGGTTGACGATATATCCGTCCGCGTCCTGCACGGCATCCCATGCGGCTGTAAATCCGTCAGAATATACAGCGGTGGCCGTGACACCTGTCGGGATGACCTTCTCGAATGCCAGTTCGAGTGTCTTCACTCTTGTGGTCTGCGGCTCCGAGCGGTAGCTTCCGAAACCGGCCGTCACCGTGATTTCATATTCCGTGGCCGGTTTCAGGCCGTTGATGTGCAGTGTCTGTGCCTTGTCGAACGTGGCGTTGTCCATGCCCTCTATGGGAGTCCTGCCGTCGTCAGGCCCGATTTCGTTAATGCTTACTATATAGTATGCGGCGTCTTCGGTGCCGCTCCATGTGATGGTGAAGCTGCTGTCGGCGGTCTCGGTCACGGTGATGGCCTCCGGTGATGCGGGCTTGTAGCCTGTTCCGGCCAGTGCGAAGCGTATGTTATCGGGCGTTTCCATCACCTCGTCGAGAGCGAGCAGGCTGCTGCCGTCCCAAGCCTTGAAGTCAAACTGCCTGATGTTGTCTGTTCCGGGGAACGGGTCGGCCTTGCGTGTGCCCGTGCTCCTCACTCCGTCTGCCGCGACGATGTCTACCCGCTGGTGGTTTGTCACAGTGTTCACCGTGTTTTCTTTCCATGCCGTTTCGTCCATGTCTATGTGCCATGCGAGCATGCCGTGTCCCGGCAGATATGTGTCCCAGCCGGTCTGTTGGCGGTTCTCGAAGATGAAATACTCGTTTTCCTTTCCCGGCACGGTCACGCGGTATGCCTTGTTAGACTGTTTCAGGTCGGCTATGGCCTTCACTCCTGCCTCGTCCGGTGCCATCTCGGTGTAGTCGAGCCATCCCAGCTCGGCGCGCTCGAATGCCGAGAATACCGGCGGTGTGTTGCCGTCGTTGTTGTAAGAGCCTGTAGCCATGGTGTCCCACTCGCCCACGGTGTATGTCCGCGAGTCGGCCGAGTCATAGTGGTCTGCCAGTCCGAGCACGTGTCCGAACTCGTGTACGAACGTGCCTATGCCTGCCGGTACCTTGTCTGTGATGTGGAAGCGCAGTTCGTTGCTGCACGCATAATGGTTTATTCTCTTGCCGTCGCAGGTCAGGTCTATGCCCCAGCCGGCCAGCTCGGCGGAGTGCGGCCATATAGACAATGTGGCTCCGGGTGTGTCTGCCTGTCCCGGACCGGCATAGAAGCAGTAGATGTTGTCCACATAACCGTCGCCGTCGCCGTCAAACTGTGTGAAGTCAACGCCGCTGTCGATGGCCTTGCACACGTCCACTATCATCTCGTGGGCATGATAGTCCGTGCCCGGCGTGTCGCCTCCGTAGTAGTCTGACGGCTTGTCGAGCTTTATGGGCCCCACGACAACAAAGTCGGGATCGAACATTCCGGCCGAGCTTGCGATGTAGAAGTCGCGCGCGCTGCCGGTGGCTCCGTTGCTGTGGGTAAATCCTTGCTCGTTGAGCATGCGGTTGTAGAAGTAGTGCGGGTCTGTCATGGCCGTGAAGCCTATATCGCTGAACTCCACGAGCACCACGAGGGTTTTCTGCCTGCCGATGGTAGGGAAGTCGGTCAGCTTTATGCGTTGCTGGATTCCGGCCCTGCTTTTACTCCTGTTCTTGGCGGCTGTGGCGCTACCGCAGGCGCTTTTCCTGGCCGTGGATAGTAGTGCGGCTTTTTCTATTCCGCTTATGTTGATGGTACGCAGATATGCCGCTGCCTTGGCGTCGCGCCGTGATGCGTCTGCCGCGACCATTCCGCTGCCGCCTATCCGGCCGTCTGCCGTGATGCATGCGTACTCGAAGTTGCGTGTGTCACGGTTGTAGAACAACGGGTACCCGTCTGTCGTCCGTGTGATGTGGGCATGCTCGTCGCCGGCCATCACCACCGTTACAAAGCTCCCGTCGGCCTGCCTTACTTGTTTGGGGCGTGGGTCGGCGGGCACGGCTGTTGCCGATTGCGACATTATTGCCGCCGCGAATAGTGCGAGTGTGATTTGCTTTATGTTCATTTTTACGTACTGGTATTATCTGTGTTTGGCGGCATCCGCCGGGTGGTGGGGCTGTGTTCGCTTGGCTCGGTAACCCGTCGTCTGCCGTCAGGCAATTAAAAAGCGGGGCGGAGCGCCGCTGTCTTTCGACACCTCCGCATCCGTCCCGCTTGCCTTACTTTATCGTTTATCCCGTAGTATGTTATTTTAATACAATCTTGCTTGTGGCCGTATGTCCGGCGGTGTCTGTCGCCACGATGACGTATACACCCTTGCTCATGCCCGATGTGCTCATGGTTGAGCCGGCGTTGTCGGCAGCAAGCTGTCCGTTGATGTTGTAAACGGAAATCCTGGAAGCGCCATCGGCTACGATGTTGCCGTCGCGGAATGTGATGGCCGGGCCGTTGCCGTCGGCTGTTATTCCGTCTATTGCTGTGGTGACACCGTTGATGAGGCATGTTGCGGTCAGTGTGCCGGCGGTAGCCGTGATGGTGGCCGTGCCCGTTTTCTTGCATTTTACCTCAATGGTGATGCTGTTGTCGCCCTCTTCGACGATTTCAGCCTCGGCCACGCTGTTGTCTGAAGACACTACGTCTATCATGCTCGGGTCGGCTCCGTAGAGTGTGGCGACGATGCGTACGCTCTCGTTTTCAACCACGTTTACGGCGCTCTGGCTGAGTGTCAGCGACATTGGGATGTTCTCGAAGTAGAGCACCGGCAGCTTGCCAGCCTCTTTCCAAGGCTCTGCCGCTGTGTTGCCGTATGCGAAACCGATGCCTTTGAGGAAGTCGGTCGTAAGGTCGGCAACACTCTTTGTGGCACCCTCGGATGTGGTGTCGTCCGTATATTCCACGGCGGCGTCGTTCCATTTTACGGCTGTTGTGGCATAGTTCTTGGCGAAGCCCTTGTCTTCCGCTTTTCCGCCGGCATCCTCAGCGGCGTTTACGATGGTGTATCCGGCTATGCGGTGAACGCTCTTCATGGCTTTGGCAGTGAGGTCGATTTCCGCTCCGGTGTCGGGATCGGTGGTCACATTAGGCTCTGCCGTGACATTGATTTCGGCATTCATGATGTTGCCTGTGACGTCGGTTGCCTCGACAAGCTCGCCCGCTATGCCTCCAACGGCAAACTTACCCCAGCGTGTGGGAGCGTCGGCGTCGATGGTTCCGTTGGCGATGCAGTTTGTGATCAGGCCCTTGTTGTTGTCCACTCCGACGATACCGCCCACGGTGTTCTGAGCCTTTATTGCAGCGTCTACACGGCAGTTGGTCACATTGGCGTCTCTCTCGGTCTCTCCGACTATTCCGCCGAGTGTGTTGGCGGCGGTGAAAGTTCCGGTTGCGGCACAGTGGTCGGCCGTTGTTCCGGTGCGCATGTTGCCTACGATACCGCCGGCAACGCTTGTCTCAGGCAGGTTGATGACGCCGTTGAACGAGCTTGAAGCGATGGCGGTGTATGTAGTGCCTTGGCCGATCAGACCGCCGATGGCGTCTGTAGAGCCGTTGCCCTCAATGCGTGCGCCATAGACGTGGATGTCCGTGATCGATGTCTTGGTCGTCGCTCCGGCCACGAATCCTGCGTATGTGGTCTGCGGGTTGACAACGAGAGTGGGGTCGGTGATGATGATGTTCTTTATCTGTGTGCCCTCCTCCGTCTGGCGGAACAGTCCGGCCTTGCCGTTGTTGTCGTCTATTGTAAGGTTCATCAGTTTGTGTCCGTCACCGTCGAGTATGCCGCCGAACGTGTCTATCGGCTTCCATGTCTGCAGGCTGTTTGACATGTCGATGTCGGCAGCCAGCTTGTAAGCCGCTTTCGGGGCTTTCTCTATCTGCTTCATATCGCCGGCGGTGGATATGAGATAGGGGTTGTTCTCGGTTCCGTCTCCGCCTTTGGCAAATTTGTTGAACGGCAGCGGGTAGAAATCAATGCTGTATTCGCCGGTATTGTTGTTCATATAACCCACGATGAACTCAGGACGTGAAGTGTTGTTGTCGAGAATGGCACTTGTCATCATCTTATATTCGTCGTCTCCGCTGTATTTGCGGATGAACTCGCCGTTCTCCTTAGCCACGACCACCACGTTGTCGAGTACGGTGCTGTTGTCGCGTTTTATTTTGGCGATGAAGCAGTATTCGTGCTCGTCGTCGGTGTCGAATGTATAGGGATTCATGGCGTCGTCGTTGAGCAGCGGTGTGAAGTACTGTGCGTTTGGACCGAGGTTGAACTTAGTGAAGTGATCGAGTTTCAGGTCGGTGGTGTACCATCCGAGCAGAGCTATTACGTTCTTGTCCGCGTCGCCCTCGGCGTATGCCATCTTAATGACGTACTGGTAAGAGTCGCCCACCGGAGCGCGGTTTATGTCGGCCGAAATCTTGTTGCCTTCGATGGATGACGGTATGCGTGTTTTCTTCTCGCAAGAGGGCATATCCACCATCTGGATGAACTGGTCGCTGCCGATGGTCTGTATGAAGGCATACTGGTCGCTTTGTCCGTTTATCGAAGACAATGGGAACCATGTGTCTGTGACATAGTCGCAGATGGTGTTGACATGCTTGCCTTCCGAGTAGACCTCGAAGCGGAACCTGTTGCTGTCGTCAGACTTGATGTAGTCGTATAGGGTCACCGTATAGTTCAGCTTGTCGTCGCCGGTGAAGTAGCCTTTCGTGAGGTCATTGTATGAGAACGTGCCGAACGAGGCAAATGCCGGCCACAGGGCGTCGGGAGCTTTGGTGAGCGGTATGGCCAGGGAGTCTATGCGGTTGAAGTTTCTGTCGAATGTCTCTATCACGTAGAAGTTGTTCTCTGTGGGTATGGGGTCGAGCCCGATGTTTGAGTCGGAGTCGAAATCAAAGTCATATCCCGAAGCCCACGGTTTCTCATAGTGGGTGTACAGATAGTAGGGGGTGCCTTCTACATCGTATGCGTGGAAAGCCGGACCGTCGCTGTAGCTGACTTTCTCGAAGTCGATAGTGAAAGTGTGTTCCAGTTCGGGTGTTGTGTTGTTCCATCCTCCCGGCTTGTAGATGTCAACCTGTATGTAAGAGGTATCCTCGCCGATGTAGTTGTTTGTGAGCAACAGTCTCTGATATACGTCCCATGAGTTCTTGACGGACTCTGTCATCTGTGCCACTCCCTTGAAAGCGGCCACCTTTTCACTGTTCATGTTGTAGGCGAAGGTCGAGTCGATGGTGACTCCGGGAGACGGAACCTCATGATAGTAGATGGGTATTTCGAGTGTCTTGTCGTTCTTGTCAAAAAACTTTGTTGTAATCTGGCCGAACGGCTCTATCACGTTCACGACCTTATCCTGTGGTACTTGGATATTGATACGGCCACGCTCTTTGTGGGTGTTGTCGTAGACCACGATTTCGGTCTTGTCGTAGTACCAGTCGTTGCGTGTGGCTATACTTTGGGTATAGGTCCATGTGGTCTTGTCCGGACCTTCGATGTAGCCGAACTGATGGCTCTTCATGTTGAATATCGGTTCGTCGCCGGCACCTGCCTGTGTGGGGCTGTATGATACCGATGATGGGCCGAAGCCTGCTTTTTCAAATTTCGCCGCTGTGGCAGACTTGGCTGCTTGCCTTTCGGAGTGCACGGCGACAAAGTTGCGCTTGGCGTTGTCAAAACGCCTTAGGCCGTTGGCTGCCTTGCTTTGCGCATTGGCATCAACAGCCGTTCCTGCCATCAGGAGTGACAGGGCGAAAAGTGTAAACTTTCTCATAAACGATTATTGAATATTAAAAATAATTAAAATTGCATTTTGATAAAAACGTCTAATTCTAAACTGCAAAGTTAAGTTTTTGTTGATAAGTACATTATAAATATGCGATTAATTAAACTTTAATTAACATTTTTATGCAGTTATGATGCCGGTATTGTAAATATTGTTTGTGGTTTTTCTTAAAAACGTATATTTATGCAATGTTTGGCATGCGGTTGGCGTTGATAGCGGTTGCTGTAGCGAGCGGTTTTTTAAAAGGTAGGAAAGGCAGTTGTAAAAATCATCCGGTTGCGCCTTTGTTGTGTATGCAATCCGTTGAATTGCATTTAGATAACGGCAGTGCCGAATCTGACGGACAAACGGTTTGCGGCGGTGTCCGGACGTAGCGTGTCGGGCATGCCGTTGATGGGCAAGAAAACTATGGATGCACCGTGACGGGAGGATTCAATGCAACATGTCGGTCGGTGTTTTTGCATATTTATACCGTTTTTGCAAACTGTCTGTACTGTTTTTGTGCTTTTGTCAATTCACGGCCGGCAATAAACCGGTAGAAATGGACTCTAATCAATATGCGACTGCCGGTGAATAAACATGCGCAAACGTACTTTATGTTTAATAAATTTAACCATAAAGAATAAAAAGTGAACTATATGTGCATCTCGGCGTATTACTTTTGCAATCGATATCAAAAACAAAAACAGAGTGGCATGCGACTCTTAGAAAGCGTCTGCCGATGATGCGGCGGAATGTATGAAGGTAACTTTAATAATTTAAGGACAATGATGATTTACTACAACAACACACACGTCAAAGCCGGCGACGAAAGCCGCAGGGCTATCGAAGCGCGACAGGAAAGGGAGGCTCGCGAACGTATTACGGAGGAGTTTGTGGCTCTTTTGAGTCTTGATCCTGACGAGGGGGCAAGGTGGACGGGAACGGTGACCGACCTGATGGAGGCGACACACATAGCATACACGCAGGGCACGATATGCGACTCGGAGGGAAACACGTGCACATTCACGCAGTTGGTGACCGGTATTTGCGATACGCTGCACGTAAAGCGGCCGCGCAATCCGGCCGGATGCGCATATCAGGCCGCACAGCGGAAGGGAGTGCGGAAGAACTCATTGATATACAGATATATGCGGCAAATGTTTCACTCGGCCGTGGAAAAACCGCTTTCAAGTAAAGTGATCAAATAAAAACAGATACCATGAAACTGACAACACACTTTTCGCTCGAAGAGATGATACGCTCGGGCGTGGCGATAAGCCGGAGAATAGACAACACGCCGACAGTGGAGGACATAGAGCGGATGTGCCTGCTGTGCGAGAATGTGCTCGAACCGATACGTCGGCGGTTCGGGGTGACGAGGATTTCGAGCGGATACCGCTCGCGGGAGCTAAACAAAGCCGTGGGAGGGGCACCATCCTCGCAGCACATGAGGGGAGAGGCGGCGGACATACATATATCAGATATGGAGACGGGGATGAAGATATATGACTTCGTGCGGAAGCACTTGGACTTCGACCAGATGCTTTTTGAGCACAGGATGAGCAACGGATGCCGCTGGCTGCACATTTCATATACCGCGCGGCGCACAAACCGAAGGCAGGCACAGACCGTGCGGTGCTGACGGAGACGGCATGTTTTCAGATGCCGGAGAGCGGCCGGATGCCGGACGGCCGGCATGCTATCGGGAAGAGTAGGCCGATGTGTATCGTGATAACGCTTGACAAAGGGTTTAAAATTCACTACCTTTGCAATGTCTTCCGGAAAGACAAGCGACAACAATTTTTCATTAACCATTTTAAAATTAAGGAAAGGAACAAAAACTATGGCAGTACATTACAGACTTTATCAGAACAAAAACAAGAAAAGCGCTTTTTTCAATAAGTGGTATGGCAGGGCGGTGGTGCTCGATACCGTGACTACCGACCAACTGGCAGACACCATAGAGGCCAACTGTACGGTGAAGCGGGCGGATATTCTCGCGGTGATCAGTGAACTGGTGGTGACGATGAGAAAAGAGTTGCAAGACTCCAAGAGGGTGAAACTCGACCGTTTCGGTTCGTTCAAGCTCGGCATCAGTACATCGCCGAGTGAAACGGTGAGAGATTTCGGTGTGAACCAGAACCTTCGCGACATACACATTATATTCCAGCCGGAGGTGAAGATATCCAAGGAAGGCAGACGGGTGAAGGCGTTTCTCGAAGGATGCAAGGTAGCCGAGCTGCCAAAGAACACCGTGATGAAAGAGACCGCCGGGGCTGACGTACCCGCGGTATGACGATGAGACTCACGGTATGCTGGAAGACGGTTTTGATGCCGGTCGGCAGTGAATGTCCGTCTTTCAGGACGGAAGCGGGATAATAAATGCGTGGCGGCGAGATTGTTTTAGGCATGAGCCGCCACGCTCAGTGAAAAAGAATACCATGACAAACAACGACACAAAAATGAGTAAGATAACCATAAAGAACATCAAGTTGATAATAAAAGTGATAGCAACCGTGGCCACGGCACTGCTCGGTGCCCTCGGTGCGACATACGTATAGAGGTGAGAAAAAGATATATCAAGGAAACTTAGAACTTAAAGGGTAAAATGGTGAAAGTGGTAAATACGGTAAATCACAGCTTTAGCTTCTTTACTTTTTTACCTTTTTACCTTTTTACCTTTAAAAAAAGTGCTAACTTTGCAGTTCTAAGATATACACGGACAAACGGATGAACGAAGATTTTGACATAAGGCAGGAACGGGCTTCGGCAGAGAAAGACTTTGAGAATGCATTGCGGCCGTTGCGGTTTGGTGATTTCAGCGGACAGCAGAAGGTGGTGGAGAATCTCGAAGTGTTTGTCGAGGCCGCCAAATATCGTGGTGAGCCGCTCGACCATACCTTGCTCCACGGACCTCCCGGACTGGGAAAGACAACACTGAGCAATATTATCGCTAATGAGCTTGGAGTGGGATTTAAGATAACGAGCGGGCCGGTGCTCGACAAGCCCGGCGATCTGGCTGGAATACTGACCTCGCTCGAACGCAACGATGTGCTGTTCATCGACGAGATACATCGATTGTCGCCTGTGGTGGAGGAATATCTGTACTCTGCCATGGAAGACTATCGGATAGACATAATGATAGACAAAGGACCGTCGGCGCGCTCTATACAGATAGACCTGAACCCGTTTACACTCGTGGGAGCTACAACGCGTGGCGGACTTCTCACGGCGCCGTTGCGTGCCCGTTTCGGTATAAACATGCATCTTGAATATTATGACCCGGATACGCTGACGAAGATAATAAAGCGCTCGGCAGATATTCTTCGGGTGCCGATATATGACGATGCGGCCATGGAGATAGCCAGGTGCAGCCGAGGTACGCCGCGTATAGCCAACGCTTTGCTGCGCCGTGTGCGTGACTTTGCGCAGGTGAGAGGCACTGGACGCATTGACCTTGGTATCACGACGATGAGTCTCTCTGCACTGAACATTGACCGGTATGGGCTTGATCAGATAGATAATAAGATTTTATTGACTATAATAGACAAGTTCAAGGGTGGCCCGGTGGGCATCAGTACCATTGCCACAGCGATAGGAGAAGACTCCGGTACGGTGGAGGAGGTATACGAACCGTATCTCATAATGGAGGGTTTCATAAAGCGGACTCCGCGCGGACGTATGGTAACCGAACTGGCTTACCGTCATTTCGGGCGTAATCCTTACACCGGAAACATCATGCATCCGGAACTGTTCTGACTAAGTCGGGAGATAATATGGGAGTCGTGAGTGATTGTCCCAGAAGCATGAAAGGTTGTAATGAAAGATTTGATATGAAAAGTTCGGAACTAAGAGCGTATCACGCAGAAGGATGATTGGCATGCGATATTCATGGTGTCGCAATATCTGTCCGAGGGATACGTATGATATGGGATTACGGTTGGTGTGATATATTCTTTTGGTAAATATGGAAATACAGAGATGCGGGACGTTAAGTAATAGATAAATAATATCTCAAAGTTCATTATTCTGTGCTTTTCACTGTTGTCATTTGACTTGATTCATGACAGATAATATAGGCAAGAGGTCTCTTGATACTTCGGATTTACAATTTAATTACCCTTGTTTCACTAAGTAAATATCATAAAAATTTATGTTTAAAACGGCGATATATTCGGGCAGTTTCGACCCGTTTACCATTGGACATGACTCAGTAGTGAGGCGTGCGCTTCCTATTTTTGACAAGATTATAATCGGTGTAGGGGTGAATGAGAACAAGAAATATATGCATTCACCGGAGAAAAGGGTGGCTGATATTGCCGCTCTATATGCAGATGAGCCGAAGATAGAGGTTAAGTCGTATTCCAATCTCACGGTAGACTTTGCCAGGAATGAGGGTGCTGGCTTTATAATCAAGGGAGTGCGAAGTGTGCGTGACTTTGAGTATGAGCGTGAGCAGGCTGATATCAACCTCAGAATTGGTAATATAGAGACGGTTCTTTTCTATGCCGAGCCACACCTGGCGAGTGTCAGTAGCAGTGTAGTGCGTGAACTTATGCACTTCGGGCGTGATGTAAGTGAGTTCCTGCCGCGGCGCTGACAGATGCTTCTTTTATGTATGAATGCTTATGAAATGGGCATGAGTGTGTGTTATTTGAAGCATTGAGATTTTTTTTTGGGGGGGGTAAGGATATATTTTCGGTCTAATATGATCGGGCACTACTTGATTCTTTTCTTTCATAAAATTTTCTTCATTTTGCAAATGTATAAAATAAAAAATACGAGATTCAAACTTGAATCCCGTATTTCCATTTACACAAAATATTTTATAGTGCCTATTATGACGGTAAAACATTTCGAGTATATGATAAAAACATTTCCGGGGCATGAATATTTCATGCCCCGGAAGTTTATAGAATACCGTTCAATGAAGTATTATATTTGGCAGCTTCTGTATTTTGCTAACCACGAACATCTGCTTGATACCTCATTACATGTTAAACATATATGATATACGGTTCGTATACCTCATTCCTTTCTTTTTGATTGAGTTCTTTTTTATGTTTGTTGAATGGAGTATATTTACCGTTCATGTGATGCCTTTCCCTTATTATTACGGAGCTTTTTCCTTATCGGATTGGTTTTCTCCTGTTTTTCTGTCCGGGCACTTCATTCAACGGAAGATGACGTTTTCACGTTTTCGATAAGACTTATTGTCTTTGTCATTATTTGTTGATGAACTTCTTGCCGTTCTTGATCATCAGGCCTTTGAAGTTGTTGTTTACGCGCTGACCGGCCATGTTGTATGCCGGAGCGTCAACATTCTCTGTATTGGCTTTGATGTCGTTGATACCGTCTTCTGTTCCGAGGTTTATCGAAACGTTCTGATAAGCCACAGCCTTGTTGTTTCCGATACCGTATACAACGATGCGGAGAGTAATCTCGTATGCGTCCTCGGGGAAGTCGGCTGGTGCCGGGATAGTGTATGTCGTGGCACCGGCATCGCATGAAGCGGGTTTTGATGCGTCCTCGCGGGAAGGCTCTGCGCCTACGATTTCTCCTTCTGCGCCAGTTGCCTCAACCCATGCGCCTGTTCCGTCAGACACTGTTGCCCAGTTTTCACCGTTGATGAGCCAGTCTGATTCATAGTCGGCTTCGGCTGCCGCGATAAGTTTTGCGTTGATACGCACGGCATCTGTACCGAGACGTGTGGCGTTGAACTGTACGTTATTCAATGACAATACCTTTTTTATATCGCCTTCTTCGATTTTGAAGTCAATGTACTGGCCGGCGGCATAAGCCTCGTCGATAGTCTTAATAGCTGCATCAGAAGCACATGTGGGAACCCACTTGATGATAGCCGGTGTAGCCTCAGAACCGAATTGGATAGATGTTCCACTTGCGTCCTTGTGGCTTTTCTGGCATGTTGTGGGAGGGAAGATTATTCCTGTTCCTGCCGTAACGGCATGGGCTTTGATAGATTCGCTGCCGCTTACCACGCCATCCAGTGTGTAATCAGCCTCAGTCATGTTCTTGCCATCGGCAGAAGCGGTCTCGCAAGACCATTTTACTGATTGGGCGTTAACCGCAACGCTCGCAAACAGCGCTGCTGCAAAAAGTAAACTCTTTTTCATAATTACTTGTTTTTGATTGTTAATAAAATGATTGTATTTATATGGCTTGCCGGCAACACTTTTTGGAGAATTTGCCGGCAAGCCGTTGTTCACTAAGTAGTACTTATTCCTTTTTTCTGCTAATGCGAGCCGATATGATTGATTTTAATCTTGATGGTCTCATCGGATCAATCGCCCGCCATGTTGTCCCACGGTTTGTTTTCCGGTTTGTGCTATCAATGTCAGCATTCGGCACTATTCGCCGTCTGTGCTTGCAGCCACGTATCCCGGGTTCTGGTCTTTCTCACTGATGGCGCCGTTGAGGTTGATGACATCCTGCGGCAGCGGTCTGAACCAGCGTATTCTTCCGTCAGGACCTTTCATGTCGTCTGCCGATGTCACGCCGCTGTTATGCTTCACGTTGTAGCTTACCAGTCGTTTGGTGCGTCGGAGGTCCATCCAGCGGTAGTATTCTCCGCACAGTTCGCGTGCGCGCTCATCGAGGATTACATCGATCGGGTCGAGATTTGTCTCGAACGGGACGTTGCCTATGCCGGAGCCGTTGTTATACGAGTTGGCCGTTCCGTCTGAATAGTGGCGCTTGTATGACGCATAGCTTGTCAGTTTTTCCGCCTTTGCGCGTTCACGCACCACGTTGAGGCGTTGCAGTGATAGCGGCTCGTCGCCCGCCATGTAGTATGCCTCGGCTGCCATGAGGTAAGATTCGGTCAGGTGGGCCAGCACGATATTGTGGAACGATACGCCCTTTGTCGTGTTTCTCTTCGACTCGTAGTCGTCAAACTTGCGCACGCATATCGTCTGGCTTGTCTGTGTACGGCTGACGGAGTATCTTTGCTCGCTTTTCGTATATGTGATTTTGCCTGTACGCTTGTTTATAGACACCTTGATGTAAATGCAGGGATCGGATGTCGAGTAGACATTGGTCGTCTTATGTCCTTCCGCGCTTGTGTTGTATTTATCGAGCGTGCTGAGGTCCGTATACCATGCCGGGAAGTAATAAAGGATCTCTGTCTTGTCCGTTACCGGTTCCGTGTACCAGCTCATATACGAGCGCAACTGGCTTACCATGAACGTTCCGTCAAATCGTTCGTCGCCCGGTTCGAAAAGATATATCAGTTTCTCGCTTGCCGGGAATTGCGAGTCGGTATACTTTGTCTCTGGCAGGTCGTCGTTATAGTAGTTTCCGAAGTGGGCCATCTGCTTGTTGCCTGTCGTGGTCTCGTCCTGTCCCGATATGCCGCGGGTGTACTGTATGGCGAAGAGTATGTCGTCGTTGTTGTCGTTCTTCACGTCCCACATGTCGCTGAAAGAGAGCGATGGCGTCTTTCCGGCGATGGCCTTGTCGGCATATTGTGCCGCCAGCCCGAAGTAGGTGCGGTCGGTAACCGCCAGGTTGCTGCCGTCGTCGTTGGCTGTCGTTCCGGTATCCCATCCCCATGCGAGATACACTTTGGCCATCAGGTTGTATACCGCCCTCATGGACACGCGTCCGGTGTGGTCTTCTTCCGGCAGTGCGTTGGCCGTTTCCACGCTTTTCAGCAGGTTTATTATATAGCCATATACCTCTGTCTGGCTCTTGCGCGGGAACGAAGTCATCACGCTTGTGATATAGCTGTCAGACACGGGCACACCTCCGAACTGCTGTGTCAGCAGGTAGTAGTAAAGGGCTTTGAGGAATTTCGCCTCGTTGAGTCTTTTCTGTACGTTGCTGCCAGCCGCGCCTTTGTTTGCATAGTCGATGACGGTGTTGCACTGCTGTATGCCGTCGTAGCATGCCTTGTAGAAGTTGAGCAGCGTCTTGTTCTCCGCGTTCAGGTTCTTGTATGTTGCCAGTGCGGCGTCGGCATAGTTCGAGCGTCCTTTCTCGTAGAGGTCTGTTCCGCTGATGAACAGGTTTACAGGGTCACCGTCATATATGGCCCTCAATTTGAAATAGGGGGTGGTGCTGAGGTTCTCGAAGCCCTCTTCCGACATGAAATATTTTTCAGATTCCACGTTCGATTTGTTTTCGGCATCAAGGAAGTCGCTGCATCCGGTGAGTCCGATACATCCTGCCATTACCAATGCCGACATTAATATTTTGTTTCTCATATTCTTTTCAATTTTAAAATTAGAACTTAATGCTTGCTCCGAACTGATATGTCACTGTGCTCGGACCGCCTTGCGACATGCTTGCGCCTGCCCATTCAGGGTCGAATCCCTTATAGTCTTTCGAGAAGACGAACGGGTTGGTGATGTTCACATACAGCCGCAGATAGTTGATGAACGTCTTTGAGAGCAGGGATTTCGGGAATGTGTATCCCAGGCTGATGTTCTTCACTTTCCAATAAGATCCGTCCACGATCTGGTAGGGCGCGCCTTTCCTGTTCGCGTCAGCCATCTTGTCCATGTTGTCCGCTCCGTCTTTCGCGTTTCCTGAAGCCCAGTAGGTACCGGCTCCTGCGTTAGACGCGGCCTCGTTGGTCGGGAAAGGATATTCTCCGTAGTGTGTACCCTGCTGGTAGACCTCGTTGATGCGGTTTCCGTTCTCGTCGTAGTCGCAGCTCAGCAGTGTGCCGTCGGGGATGTAGAAGTCCATGTACGCGTGCTGCATGCCGCGGTCTCCGTAGTTCATGTACTGTTTGTAGAACGGAGAGTAAACCTTGTAGTTCTGCTTTGTATATATTGAGAATGAGAAATCCCAGTTCTTGTATGTCAGTGTGGAGTTGATGCTTCCTGTCCATGTGGGGTTGCTCTTGCCGATGATGCTCTTGTCGTGCTGGTCTATCACGCCGTCGCCGTTGAGGTCGGCGATGATCGGCATACCCTCGCCCCATCCGTAGCATGTATGGTAATAGTCGCGGCTCGGCACCGATTCGCCCGGGGTGAATCCCTTGTCCTTTGCGATTTTGGTGTTCGGCACGGTCATGGCCTGATCGTTCACGATGCCCGCCCATGTGTAGTTGTATAGTGCGTTGATCGACTCTCCGATGAAGAAGCTGTTGGCAATGTCGTCCACTTTTCCGCCGTTCACTTCGAGAATTTCGTTCTTGTTGTGCGAGAATGTGAACGATGTGGTCCAGTTCCAGTCTTTCGTGCTTACGTTGACAGTGTTGAGCACCACTTCAAAGCCGCTGTTGCGAACCTTTCCGATGTTGTCGATCACCGTCGCGTTGCCTCCTGTCTCGTATGGCAGCTGGCGGCTCATGAGCAGGTCCTTGCTTGTCTTGGTATACCAGTCGATAGAACCGTTGATGCGTCCGTTGAGGAATCCGAAGTCTACACCGACGTTGTATTCCGTGGTTTTCTCCCATGTGAGGTTTTTGTTCACCAGGGCGCCCGGCCAGTATGGCGTGGTGCCTGTTCCGTCGGCAAATCCGTAGTAGTCGTTTCCGCCGTTTGCCGATACTGTCACCGGATAGTTGGTACCCTGTGTATAGTTGTTTCCCGTGACACCGACACTGGCGCGCAGTTTCAGGTTTGAGAGCCACTCGCTTGTCTTCTCCATGAACGGCTCTTCCGTGATGCGCCATGCCACTGCCGCCGACGGGAACGAGCCCCATCTGTTTCCTTCGGCGAATCTTGATGAGCCGTCCCGGCGTATGGTTCCCGTGAAGAGGTAGCGGTCCTTGTATGAGTAGTTCAGGCGTGCGGCATACGAGAGCATGCTCCACTCCGTGTATGCCGAGGCGTTTGTATATGCCGTTCCCGATGCCTGCGACAGGTTGTACCACATGGCCTGCTCGACCACTCCGAATGCTTGCTGCTCATATTTCTCCTGGTTGAAAGCGCTTGCGCTTATGAGTCCCATGATGCCGATGCTGTGGTCTTTTATCTTCAGGTTGTAGTTGACCTGGTTGTCCCATGTCCAACTGAACTTCTGCGTGTTGTTCACGTATGCGCGGTTTTCGCCGAAGTTGCGTGCGGCTGTGGCGCTGCCCTCGAACTGTCCTGCGCGTGAGTTGGTGTAGCTGGGGGAGAATGTCGTTTTGAGCGACAGGTTCTTTATCGGGCGAACCTCGACATACAGGTTTGCGAGAAACTGGTATGTCTTGGTGTTGTATGATGAGTTCTCGAAGTCGAGCATCGGGTTGGCCGTGCCTGTAAACTGGTCGCCGCTTGTGCCGAGGGCCTCCGACTTGCCCGGGTAGTCAACAATGTTTCCGTTCTCGTCGTAGGGGTTGCAGAACGAGTTGAGGCGGAATGCCTGTCCTATTGCCGAGTCGTCCACGGTAGAGTGGTTGGTGTAGGCGCCGTTGAAGCTGATACCCGCGCTTATCCAGTTGTTGATTTTCGTGTCCACGGTACCTTTCAGGTTGATGCGTTCCATCTGGTCGTCCTTGTAGATACCTTCTTCTTTCTGGTATCCGGCACCGAAGTGATAGTTGGTGTTTCCGCCGCTGTTGCCGCTCACGCTGAGATAGTGGTTCTGCTGCGATGCCGTGCGCATCACGAGATCCTGCCAGTCAGTCTCGCTGCCGTTGCGGATTACCGATTTCAGGTATGAGTCGTCGAGGGTCGCCCTTGTCAGCCAGGCGGTCTTGTAGTTGCCCTCGGTCATTCCCCAGAAGTTCCGCGCTCCGTATCCTTTGAGTGTCTGCGAGCCTTTTGC
Source organism: Prevotella sp. PTAC (assembly GCF_013166535.1). Lineage (NCBI taxonomy): Bacteria > Pseudomonadati > Bacteroidota > Bacteroidia > Bacteroidales > Prevotellaceae > Prevotella > Prevotella sp. PTAC. Next base: position 27,162 of record NZ_JABKKK010000003.1, on the reverse strand, counting down.
GTCTACCGGGTTGAGGTAGCGGAAGTGGCGGTACTGCGCGAATTCGCTTGCTGTCATGAACTCGGGCATGCGCGCCGCTTTCGTCACTCCGTAGTAGCCGTCATAGCTTATGGTCGGCTTCGAGGCTTTTCCGCCTTGTTCCTTCGCGCTCTTTGTCGATACGATCACCACGCCGTTTGTGGCGCGCGATCCGTAGATGGCTGTCGACGAGGCGTCTTTCAGAATGTCGATGCGCTCTATGTCCTGCGGGTTTAGGAAGTTGATGTCATCGCAGATTATCCCGTCTACCACGTATAGCGGGCTCTTGTTGCTTCCCAGTGTGGACTGGCCGCGTATCTCGATGTTGAATCCTCCGCCGGCACGGCTCGATGTCTGTGTGATGTTCACGCCCGGCACGGAGCCTTGCAGGTTTTCCATCACCGTGGTGGCTCCCTTGGCGTTCAGCTTGTCGGTGTTCACAGACGCTATCGCTCCCGTGAGATCCGATTTCTTCATCGTTCCGTATCCCACTACGACCACGTCGCTGAGTGTGTTGCTGTCTTCTTTCATCACCACGTTGACCTGTGTCTTCTCGCCCACCTTGATGTTTTGCTCCACATAGCCGATGTACGTGATTTTCAATACTGTCTGTGGCGACACGTTGTTCAAAGTGAACTTGCCTTCCATGTCGGTGATGGCACCTGCCTTGCCGCCCGCAAAGACGGTAACGCCGATCATCGGTTCTCCAGATGCGTCCCTGACCGTTCCGTGAATGGTCTTTTGGGCATAGCCCAGGACACAAATCATGGACATGATCAAAATCGTAAAGATTCTCCTGATTTGTTTCATAATGATTGTTATTAATTAGGTTTGATAGATTTTTTCATGGTTTGTTTTCTTCGGTAGATAGATTATCACGTGGCAAAGTTAGGTTAATGTTTCAAAAAAGAAAAATAACAAAGGTAAAAAATTATCCAATAAATTTTATTTTAGCTTTTTTTAAGACATGACCTCTTTTTAAAGTATTAATTTTGCGCTTGAAATACTTGTGATAAAGATTTATTAATAATTTTGTGTTATTTTAATATTGGACAATGATTACATACAGTGCCGAAGGCGTGAAGATGCCGGCCATAAAAAAGCGTGATACCACCGCATGGATAAAGGCTGTGGCAGCGGCGCACGGGCGCAAGGTGGGTGAGATCGGGTATATGTTTGTAAGCGACGAACGCATACTCGAAGTGAACAACGAGTATCTCGGCCACGACTACTATACGGACATCATCACTTTCGATTACGACGAGGGAGATGTCATAAACGGAGACATAGTGATAAGTCTCGACACGGTGAGAAGCAATGCCGCACAGTTCGGAAAAGACTATGACGACGAGTTGCGCCGGGTCATTATCCACGGCATACTCCATCTGTGCGGCATAGACGACAAGGGGCCGGGCGAGCGTGAGATAATGGAAGCCGAGGAGAACAAAGCTCTGGCTATGCTTGTACCGGCGGGAAGATGACTTTCGCTGTTTCCAATTCCATTGGCGGGCTTGATGGCCTTTATGTTTATGAGTGTTCTGAATTGTTTTTACAAAACACTCTCCGTATTTCGCCCGTTTCAAAATAAAAGGCCGGTTGCCCGAAAATAAGCGGATTATGGGACGTTTTGCGCAACCGCCTGTATATCAACCAAATAAACCTGCCATAACTGCATACCTTACCGAACTTACCACACCAACCCGAAATATTTTTTCCATTTAGCGTCCCGTTGCCCCGCATTTAGACGCTAAACGGAAGCCGACGGGTATCCAAACGCGACGCAACCGGCAACCGAACGCACTCCAACTGGCATCCCGTCGCAAAAAAAAGCCGCTTTCAGCCATCCGGCTCAAAGCGGCATATCGCGTCTTATATATCGGTGTGTATCGTCTTCGTTTTCTATTTCAACAGAAAACGAAGTGTTAAATCCGTGATTTTATTCTTACATATGAGGCATGTCTAACGTCCGGTTATCACTTCTATTCCCTTCTTCACAATGTCGCTGCTCTCGTTGATGATGTCGAAATATTGGTTCAGATCCCACAGATCGCGCGCCACGAGGGCTTTCATTTGCAGTCTCAGGTAGGCGAGGGTGGTGCTCTTTTCCTCGTCGTCCTTTGGTTTTATGTTCTGTTTCGCGGCCTCCTCCATTATACCGTCTATCACGCTTTGCGGTATGCTGTATGAGGCCTTGAAGCTCTCGAACGTCGGATATGCCTTCACGAGGTTCTTGCGCTGCGTGTCGATATATCTCAGGTTGGCATTCACTATCAGTCCCTTGGCCGCCAGCTCGCGGTGAAACTTGGTGAATCGTGTGGTGTCGAGCGGCACGAAAAAGTCGGGCATGATGCCTCCCCCGCCGTATACGGTGCGTTGTTTTTTCAGTGTCCGGTATTTCAGCGAGTCTGCGAAATGCACGCTGTCGGCATTTGTCAGCTCGCCGCTTTTCAGCCGGTTGAGCATGTCCATGGCGTAGTCTTTGTGCTCACCCTTGGTGTATGGTTTCTGGATGCACCGTCCCGACGGGGTGTAATAGTGCGACACGGTGAGGCGTATCATCGAGCCGTCGGGCAGGTTGACGGGCCGCTGCACAAGACCCTTGCCGAAAGTGCGGCGTCCCACCACCGTGCCACGGTCGTGGTCTTGGATCGCCCCGGTGACAATCTCTGCCGCCGATGCCGTGTATCCGTCTACGAGCACCGCCACTTTCCCGTCCATGAACGCTCCGTTGCCCCTCGCCTTGTAGTCCGTGCGGGGCGTCTTGCTGCCCTCGGTATATACTATCAGGTCGCCGCGGCCCAGAAACTCGTTGGCTATCTCTACCGCCGCCTGCAGATAGCCGCCGCCGTTCTCTTGCAGGTCGAGTATCAGGTCTTTCATGCCCTGCGCGTTCAGTTTTGCAATGCTCTCCAGGAACTCGGCGTGCGTGGTGGCTCCGAAGTTGCCTATCCTGATGTATCCCACGCCCGGACGTATCATGTATGTGGCATCGACAGACTTCACCGGTATCTTGTCTCTGGTGACGGTGAAAGCCAGCCTGTCCTTTATTCCGTTACGCGTCACGCCGAGCCTCACTTTCGTTCCCTTGGCTCCCCGCAGGCGGCGCATTATCTCGTCGCGGTTCATCTTCACTCCCGCTATCGCCGTGTCGTTCACCGTCACTATGCGGTCGCCGGCGATGATACCCACTTTCTCCGACGGGCCGCCAGCTATCGGTTGTATCACCATCAGCGTGTCGTCTATCATGTTGTATTGCACGCCGATGCCTTCAAAGTTGCCTGCGAGCGGCTCGTTCATGGCTTTCACCTCTTTCGGTGTCGAATATGATGAGTGCGGGTCGAGCTTTTCGAGCATCCCCTTGATGGCGTCTTCTGCGAGCTTGTTCTCGTCGACGCTGTCTACATATAGGTTTGACACCGCGAGGTGCGCTATGGTGAGCTTCTGCAACGCCTCGTTATTGTTCGTGTTGATGCGCAACTGGGCGTTTAAAGGTAAAAAGGTAAAAAGGTAAAAAGGTAAAAAGAACGCTTGTACTCTTCGCCATGGGATGGCACGCAGGTGTTTGGCGGTGTGGCTGATGTATTTGCTTATGTTCTGTTTCATGATGTATTGATGTGTAGTCTTTTTATTATGATATTCTGTTTCTGATGGTATATGAAAGCCATGCCGATGTTCCATCCGCATGGCTTTTTTACCTTTTTACCTTTTTTGCCCTTTTACCTTTAAACGTCTTCCGGGAGGTCTTCTTCTATCACGAGGTTGTCTATGATGAAGTTCTGTCTTTCGGGTGTGTTCTTGCCCATGTAGTATTCGAGGAGCTTCTGCACCTGGTCCGTTTTGTGGAGCGTCACCTGTTCGAGGCGCATCTCCGGACCGATGAAATTGGCGAACTCGTCGGGCGAAATCTCGCCGAGACCTTTAAATCGGGTTATCTCCGGGTCGGGACCCAGCTCGCCGATGGCTTTGAGCCGCTCGTCCTCGCTGTAACAGTAGCGGGTGACGAAGTCGCTCTTCTTGCCGTCGCCTTTTGCCGCCGCCTCTGCGAGCACGCCCTTGTCTTTTATCTTCGTGCGGCGGTTGCGTACCCTGAATAGCGGCGTTTGCAGCACATAGACATGTCCTTTCTTTATCAGGTCGGGGAAGAATTGCAGGAAAAACGTTATTATCAGCAGCCGGATGTGCATTCCGTCGACATCGGCATCCGTGGCCACGATGACTTTGTTGTATCTCAATGTGTCGAGACCTTCCTCGATGTCGAGCGCCGCTTGCAGCAGGTTGAACTCCTCGTTCTCATACACCACCTTCTTCGTCAGCCCGAAGGAGTTGAGCGGTTTTCCGCGGAGAGAGAACACGGCCTGCGTGTTCACGTCGCGGCTCTTGGTGATGCTTCCGCTGGCCGAGTCGCCCTCGGTGATGAATATCGAGCTTTCCTCCTTGCGTTCGTTCTTCACGTCGCTGAAATGTATGCGGCAGTCGCGCAGCTTACGGTTGTGCAGATTGGCCTTTTTGGCTCTTTCACGGGCCAGCTTCGTCACTCCGGCCATGGCCTTGCGCTCTTTCTCGCTCTCCTGGATTTTTTGCAGCATCACCTCGGCCGTGTCGGGCGCCTTGTGCAGATAGTTGTCCACCTCGGTCTTTATGAAGTCGCCCACGTATTTGTTTATGCTCACCCCGCCGTTCGGTTCCATCGTGAGCGAGCCGAGCTTGATTTTCGTCTGGCTCTCGAACATGGGTTCCTCGACGTTTATGGCTATTGCCGCTACCAGTCCGTTTCTGATGTCGCCGTACTCGAAGTTCTTGCCGTAGAACTCCTTTATCGTCTTGGCTATGTGCTCTTTGAACGCGCTTTGGTGTGTGCCTCCCTGTGTGGTGTGCTGTCCGTTGACGAACGAGTGGTACTCATCACCATACTGTCCGGTGTGCGTGAAGGCAATCTCTATGTCCTCGCCTTTGAGGTGTATGATGGGGTATATGCCGTCGTTGGTCATCGTGTCGTTGAGCAGGTCTTTGAGTCCGTTGCGGCTCAGTATCCGCCTGCCGTTGTACATGATGGCCAGTCCGGTGTTCAGGTATGTGTAGTTGCGGAGCATTGTCTCCACTATGTCGTTGTGGAACGAGTAGTTGACGAACAGCGTGTTGTCCGGTTCGAAGTATATGTACGTGCCGTTCTCGTCCTCGGTGTCTTCCGTGGTGTCGCTCGTGAGCGAGCCGCGCTCGAACGTCGCCTTGCGCACCTTGCCGTCCCTGTACGACCGTACCTCGAAACGCGAGCTGAGTGCGTTCACCGCTTTCACGCCCACGCCGTTCAGTCCGACGCTCTTCTTGAACGCCTTCGAGTCGTATTTGCCGCCGGTGTTGAGCACGCTCACCGCCTCGATGAGCTTTCCTTGCGGTATGCCGCGGCCGTAGTCGCGCACCGACACGCACAGGTTTTCGCTCACGTTGATTTCTATCCTGTTGCCGGCGTGCATCTTGAACTCGTCTATAGAGTTGTCTATCACTTCTTTCAGCAGTACGTATATGCCGTCTTCCGGCAGATTGCCGTCACCGAGCCGGCCTATATACATGCCCGGTCGGGTGCGCACGTGCTCCATGTCCGACAGGTGCCTGATGTTGTCGTCGGTATATTCCGTCTGCGGCGCGAGCTCGTTTTCTATGTCTGTTATGTTGTCGGTCATTTATGTCTGTTTTTTAAAGCGTAATCTTTTTCACGTAGCATCTGCGGCGTTTGTGAAGTATGGATTCGAGGTATTGCCACTGGCTCTGCACTTTTTCGTTGGTCTCCATCTCAACGTGCGTCTCTCCCCATTTGAAGCCGTAGCGCTGGTACCACGGTATCAGGTCGGCGAACAGCAGCGAGTTGGCTCCCTTCGATCGGTACTCGGGCAGCACGCCGACAAGCAGCAGGTCCACAACCTCTGTCTTGTGGAATTTCAGGGCGCGCAGCACGTGCCACCAGCCGAGGGGAAACAGTCTGCCCTTGCGGCATTTCTGCAATGCCTTTGTGAGCGAGGGGATGGTTATTCCCACTCCTACTACCTTGTTGTCGGCACTACGGTCTTCTATCAGTGTGATGAGATTGAGGTCGGCCATGGGCAGGTACATCTTTATGTACTGGTCTATCTGTCTTTGTGAAAGTTCCGAGTATCCGTACAGGTGACCGAACGTAGCGTTTATGACGTCGAATATCTTTTGTCCGTAACCGTCGGCGCCGAATATCTCGCCGCGTTTCAGTTTCTTCACGTGCAGATTGTAACGCTTCTCTATCATGGAGGCTATTTTGGCATATTTGTCGGGCACTTCGTCGGGCACGATCAGCTTGTATTCCACATAGTCGTTGTCTTTCTCCCAACCGGCAAGTTTCTCCATGTGTTCCGGATAGTAGGGATAATTGTATATTGTGGCCTGTGTTCCGAGCTGGTCGAATCCGTCGATGAGCATTCCTTCCGGGTCAAGGTCGGTGAAACCGAGCGGTCCCACTATTTCTGTCATGCCTTTGCCTCGGCCCCATTGCTCGACGGTGTCGAACAGGGCGGCCGACACTTCAAGGTCGTCTATGAAGTCGACCCATCCGAAACGCACGCTCTTGCGCTCCCATTTGTCGTTTGCCTTGTGGTTGATTATTCCCGCTATGCGGCCTGCGGGCTTTCCGTCTTTATAGGCGATGAAGTACTCTGCCTCGCAGAAGTCGAACGCCGCGTTCTTGTCTTTGCTCAAAGTGGCAAAGTCATCACAGTACAGGTTGGGGGCATCGAACTCGTTGCCTTCATACAATTCATGGTGGTATTCAATGAAAGTCTTTAATCCCTTCTTGTCAGTGACTTTCTCTATTCTTACAGATGACATTACAGTCGTTTTTTATCTTGTTATTATATTGTGTGCTGTTTGGAAAGACAGTGCGGCACGCGCATGTGGCGGCGTTGGCTCCAATTCATCCGCGGTGCCGGTGTATCAGTGTCGAATGGCAGGCTGTCTTCTGCAAAGATAACGCTAAAAATCAAAACGAAGAAAGAAAACGGGTATTTTTCGTTTATGTTGTTTTTCTTTTGCAGATGAACAATATGTGCTTTCTGTCGGCCGTTGTGGTGGCGAATATATAGGTGTCGCCGCCGTCTTTGAGTCTCAGCCGTCGCCGGAGTTCGGCCACTGACAGCGGGAAATTCCGTGTCGCTATGTTGGCTTGCGTGACGGTGCCGAGAGTCTTTTTAAGCTCTTTTTTGTTCATTCCGGTCATAGCCTCTACGGTGAACTCACGTCCCGGGAAGTTGTCGGCGGGCTTGTCGGAGATGAACAGGTGGCTGTCTTTGCTTATCTGCCGCACGCCGTATCTCCGCCCGACGAGTGCGAAGCAGCCGGCTTTCATTATCGATGCGTTCGGCTCATAGAGGAACAGTGGCGCTCGTGAGGGGTCTGTTTTATCTTCGGTCCCATCTCCGTTTTCCGATTGGGGGTGGGCATCCGTGTGTGTCGGGCTTTCTGCCGGTGTGAGGCAACCGGTCTCGGGGGTGTATGATATCACATTGTCGTCGTCCGCGCAGAATACAGTCAGCGGCCTGTCGCATTCCCTTGATATCACGAGCAGCAACTCCTTGCACTCGTTTGCCGCAGATACGATGTGTACTTCGCGCACGTTTCGCCCTATGTCGGACACAGCCTTGTGCCAGTCGAGCATAGGCGAGAGCTTTATCATCACGTGGTCCGTCTTGTCGAGCAGTGTGTCCATGACCTCTGTCATGTCGGGAGTACAGTCACCGATGGCGTATGTGCGGCCTCCGTTGCTGTTGCGGCGTGCCGGGTCTGCGTATATCATCGAGGCATGCCGGGTTGTCGTGCGCACGTGCTCCACGCCGTCGCCGTTGACTATCCGGCAGTTGGCGGCACCGAGCAGGGCAAGGTTTTTTTGGGCTATGGCGCACAGATGCTCCTGCCGTTCCACGTATACCGCCGTGTCGAAAGCGCGTGCCATGAACGAGAAGTCGACCCCGAAACCGCCGGTGATGTCTATCAGCAGTCCGCCGCCGGCAATCCGCCGTGCCACATCGGCCTTGTATCGGGCGGTCTGTTCGCTCGAACATTGCTCCATTGATATGTGTGGCGGGTAGGTGATGCCTTCCGTAGCGGCCCACGACGGCAGTTTGCGGCGTGCCGTCTGCCTGCCCGCTATCTGGTCGAGGGCGAACGGCAGGTCGATGTCTTCGCGGCCGCCGGCTTTCAGTGCCAGTGTCCTTATGTCGTCATCGGCATGCGCCTGTATGAACTCAGCTGTCTTCCGGCAGGTCATTTTATTACCTTGAAGTATTTTTTAGCCTCGGCTCTTGTGCGCAGGTTGAAGTGCCACCATTCCGTGCGGAGCGGTTTCCAGCCGGCGGCACGCATCACCTTGCGCAGCAGCCGGCGGTTGTCGTACGCCTCGCGGGAAATTTTTCCGCTTTTGAGCAGCCCGTCTTCATTGTCGATGTGCGACAGGTTGTTCATGTTGTCTATCTTCGTTCCCATCGGGATTGTGTCGCCATCGGCCTTGCACAGCGTTATGTCCACTGCCAGTCCGTAGTTATGCAGTCCGCCACCGTTTCTCGGGTTGCTCACGTAGAAGCTGTGGTTGGTGTTTTTCACGGTGTCCCACATCTTCTGTTGGATGCTCATCGGCCGTGCGGCGTCGTACACCTTGATGCTCAGGTCGGGGCGTTCTTTCTTCAAGAGGCGTTGCGCCTCTTTGAGGGCCTTTGCCGCCAGAGGGTGCAGATATGCCTGTCGCAGGTCTTCATAGAGTATGCGTCCCGTGAAGTTGTCGGCCCGAGAGTACATCAGGCTGACATGTATCGTAGGGTCAATATCCGCTATGTCCGTAAAGCCCTGCTTGGCGATGCTCCCGGCCGTGGAGGCCTTTATTGTGGCCTTGGCTGCTTCCTGCCGTGAAGCGCCGCTGCCCTTTGCGGTCGCGGTGCTTTTATGCTGTGCCGTCGCCGCCATGGCGAAAGCCGCGGCGAGGGCCGTTATCATTGCTCTCAGTGTCATTATATATTGATGTTATGTTCCGGTTGTTGCGTGCTTATGTATCCTTGGCTGCATGCTCACGCGCCTTTTACTGTGTGTTTACGCTTCCTTTGTCGTGTGTTCATATTTCCGTTACCGGATGCAAAGGTAGTGAAAAAAAGCGGAAACAATGAGAGCCGCCGACTGTAATTCAGTCCGGCGGCTCTCTCTTCAACGTTAGTATGTTATGAAAAATTTGAGAGATTTGAAACTTCGCAGTTTCGTTTTTGTTTTACTAAACATGATTATTATTGAGAAAGCATAGAAATTTCTTTTGTTGTTTTGCGGTCAGGCACAGGCTGTTTTCACTCCGAAATGCTTTGCCAGGCTGTCGATGAACTCCTTGTCGATGTCTCCTGTCAGGTTGACTATCACCATTGTGCCTTTCCGGGTGTCGTTGTGCAGCAGTATGAGTTCCACCGTATTGCCGTTTTTGGTCTGTCTTGTGTAGAACGTTCCGTGGGCGCTTTGGGTGTTGTAGCTCTTGCTTCTGCGGAACCGTCTGTTGTTTTTGACGAGCAGTTTCTCCGCCCTGTCGTAGTATACGTCGCTGTTGCTGGTGGCCGTCACGATGCGCGCGCTTTTCAGTTTGTGTATCGCCTGCGCCATGTCCTCGCTTATTTCGGCATCGTTTTGCCTGCCGAGCTGTTCCATCATCTTCGGGCTTACCGTCACGCAGACCACCGCCGTGTCCTCGTCGCACATTTGCATGAACCGTGACGCAAAGTCTTGCGCGCTCTGGGCGAGTGCCGTCACGGCCGTTGCCATCACCGTCATTATGCAAACCAGTCTTCTCATCGCTCGTCTGTCGTGTCGTTTAGGATAAGGCTTCCGACTGTGGAGTCGGCCGGTTGGGCTTGCGCCATGCCTTCCGATACCAGTTCGAGGGCGTTCTGTATGTTGTCGTATGCCATTGCCGGGTCACTGAATGTGTCGGTATAGGCGGCATAGTTTATCTCGTCGCTGTTGTCCTGCTTGTTGAAAGAGAACTGGGCCGCATTCACTATTGTCACTATTATTGCCACCATGGCCGCGGCCTTGAATAGCGGGGCAAGCCGTTGCCTGATGCTTATGGTCCGCGCCTTAACCCGTGCCGGCTCGTTTATTGCGGCCAGAATTCTGGAATCAAAGTCATCGCCCAGCATGTCGTTGCCGTCACCGCATCCCGTCACCGTGAATATTTCCCGGTATTGCGCAAGTTCAGCCGGCAAGTCGTTCTGGCTGAAAAATGTGCGTAGTATCTGCTCTTCTTCGAGCGATGTCTCGCAGTTCCAGTAGCGTTCGAGCAGTTGCTCTATATACTTATAGTCCATAACTCTCTGTTTTTGCATATTTCTGCTTTATTGTCTGTCGGGCACGGAAGATGTTTATCTTCACCTGCTCCTCCGTAATGTCGAGTATCGCGGCAATCTCCTTGTAGCTTTTTGCCTCGAAGTCTCTCAGGTGCATGGCGCTGCGCTGCTTTTCCGGCAGGCTGTCCATAATCCTTTTTACCGTGTCCATTCTGTCGCGCTGCACCGCCTGCTCCTCTGGGTTTGCCTCGTAAGACGTGTCGGCGGGCGCTTCGGTAATGTTGTCGTCTATGGTGACATTGCGCCTTGCCGCCGCTTTGACCTTGTCGAGGGCGATGTTGCGGCATATCGTCATGCAGAATGCCTCCATCGACTCTATCCGTTCCCAGTTGTCACGGCGGTTCCATACCTTTATCATCGTATCCTGCACGACATCTTCCGCCTCCGCTTTATCGAGAGTAATGCGGAGAGCGAGCCGGAAGAGTTTGTTCTTCAACGGCAACACGTCGTCCCGGAAGCAGATATTTTTCATCCTCTCTGTATATATGACGATTGTGGAAGCGAAAAGTTACACGCCCGTGTGATTTTTTGATATTAATGTTATTCAATAGGAAACCACCGGCACTCTGTCCGCTTTGTTGCTTCCATCAGTGAAATATGTCTTTAAATAATGTGAATATTGAGATCTTAGTTCTTCCGTGTTGAGGAAGAAAGTATTAAATCAGTGACTTTATCCGTGTGTTTAACGGTAAAAAGCTATACAGGCAGATGTGTTGTCATGTAACGACATGCATCGTTGAAAAATGAAAACAGGCATTATGGTGAAAGCAATCTCAAATTACAGAAAATATATGCCTGAGTTATGTGTAAGCGCATCTTTCCGCCTTTAGGTCCACTTGTCTTTAAAAGCGGCTCTTTACCATTTTACCTTTAATCCGTTTTGCCGTCATTTTGTCACCACGGTGCCGTGCCGTCCGTCTATTGCGCTGGCGAGGGTGATGATCACACGGCTCACGCCTGCATCGACGGCGGCGAGGGCGTTTTCTACTTTCGGTATCATGCCGCCGCTGATGGTGCCGTCGGCTTTGTATCGGGCGAAGTCGTCATGTGTGATTGTGGGTATAAGACTGCTGTCGTCGTCGGGATTTCGGAGTACTCCGGGTTTCTCGAAACTGTATATCAGCGTCACGTCGTGGCTCTTGGCGAGCGCTTTTGCCGTCTCGGCGGCCATGGTGTCGGCGTTGGTGTTGAGTATGTTTCCAAGTCCGTCGTGGGTCAGCGGGGCAATCACGGGGGTCACTCCGGCGTCGAGCAGGTGTGAGAGAGCGTCGGCGTCCGCACGCTCCACGTCTCCTACGAAACCGAAGTCGACACCGTCTTTCACCGGTCGTCTGCGGCTTCGGATTATGTCCATGTCGGCACCGGTCAGTCCGAGGGCGTTCACTCCCGCCGCTTGCAGCCCGGCTACTATCGTCTTGTTCACCAGTCCGCCGTATACCATTGTCACCACTTCGAGCATGTCGGAGTCGGTAATGCGTCGTCCGCCGACCATCCTGCTCTCTATCCCGAGGCGTGAGGCCACTTGAGTGGCACGTCGTCCGCCGCCGTGCACAAGGATTTTGCGTCCCTTAATGGCGGCGAAGTCATTGAGGAGCCTTTCGAGCTGGACCGTGTCTTCGACTACGGCACCGCCTACTTTCACGATTGTGAGGTGGGGATTGGCTCCTTCCGGTCTCCCCGAAGGAGAGGAATTGTGGTATTGGGTGAGGGGAGTGATGGGATTCATCGGATTTTATGGGAATAATGTGGTTTTATGGTAGTAATGGGAATTATGAGCCGGGCATCCCTTGACCTCCCCTTTCGGGGAGGCAGGGAGTGGTTTCTCTATTCTAAGTAAGTATATCCGTACAGTCCAGATCGGTAGTTGCTGAGGAACTCTTTGCCCTCTTCGAGACTGATCTTGCCGTCTTTCACGCTCTTGGTCACCCACACTTCGAGCTGGCGCACGAGTTTCTTCGGGTTGTACTGCACGTAGTCGAGTACCTCGGCCACCGTCTCGCCGTCGAATATCTGGTCGATGTGGTAGTGTCCGTCTTTCACGCTGATGTGCACCGCCGTGGTGTCTCCGAAGAGGTTGTGCATGTCGCCGAGTATCTCTTGGTACGCCCCCACGAGGAAAACACCGAGATAGTAAGGCTCGTTGCGGCGCAGGGGGTGTACGGGCAGGATGTGCGAGTTGTTGCGGTTTGTGACAAAGTTGGTTATCTTGCCGTCGCTGTCGCAGGTGATGTCTTGCAGCGTGGCGCTGCGGTTGGGCCGCTCGTCGAGCTTCTGGATGGGCATGATGGGGAACAACTGGTCTACAGCCCACGAGTCGGGCAGGCTCTGGAATAGCGAGAAGTTGCAGAAATACTTGTCGGCAAGCAGTTTGTCGAGGTTCATCAGCTCCTCGGGCGTGTGCTTGAGGTGCTTCGCCAATATGTTGACCTCCCGGCATACGCTCCAATACATGCTCTCTATCTCGGCACGGGTTTTAAGGTCTACAATACCGTGACAGAACAGGTCGAGCGCCTCTTCGCGTATCTGCTCGGCGTCGTGCCAGTCTTCGAGCATGGTGCGTGGGTTGAGGTTGTCCCATATTTCGTATAGGTCTTTGACGAGCTGATGGCTGTTCTCATCCGGTTCGTACTGTTCGTCCATCTCGGGCAGGGATGCCGTTTCGAGCACGTCGATGACGAGTACCGAGTGATGGGCCGTCAGCGAGCGTCCGCTTTCGGTGATGATGTTGGGGTGGGGTATGCCGTTCTTGTCGGCACCGTCCACGAATGTGTATATGCAATCGTTGACATACTCCTGGATCGAGTAGTTCACCGAGCTTTCGCTGCTCGGCGAGCGTGTGCCGTCGTAGTCTACTCCCAGTCCGCCGCCACAGTCTACGAAGTCAACGTTATACCCCATCTTGTGCAGTTGTATGTAGAAGTGCGATGCCTCTCGCAGGGCGGCCTGTATGCGTCGTATCTTCGTTATCTGGCTTCCTATGTGGAAGTGTATCAGGCGCAGGCAGTCATGCATGCCTTTCTTGTCGAGCAGCTCGAGCGCTTCGAGCAGCTCGCTGCTTGTGAGTCCGAACTTGCTGGCGTCTCCTCCGCTCTCTTCCCACTTGCCGCTGCCGCTTGCCGCCAGCTTGATGCGTATTCCGAGATTGGGCTTCACGTTGAGCTTCTTTGCCTCGCGGGCAATGATTTCAAGTTCGTTGAGCTTTTCCACGACGATGAATATGCGCTTGCCCATCTTGTGCGCGAGCAGGGCCAGTTCTATATAGCTTTGGTCCTTGTAGCCGTTGCACACTATGAGAGAGTCGCTCTGGCACTGGATGGCAATCACGGCGTGCAGTTCCGGCTTCGAGCCGGCTTCGAGGCCGAGGTTGAATTTGCGGCCATGCGATATTATTTCTTCCACCACCGGCTGCATCTGGTTCACCTTGATGGGATATATTATAAAGTTCTCGGCCTTGTAGTTATATGTCTGGGCCGCTTTCTTGAAGCAACTGCTTGTCTTCTCGATGCGGTTGTCGAGGATGTCGGGAAAGCGCAGCAGCACAGGGCTTGTTACGTCGCGCAGCGCCAGTTCGTCCATCACCTCACGCAGGTCTATCTGTGCCTCGTCTTTGCTTGGCGTGACGTAGACGTTCCCTTTGTCGTTGATGCTGAAATAGGACGTGCCCCAGCCGTTGATGTTGTAAAGTTCCTTAGAGTCTTCGATTGTCCACTTTTTCATCTCGTTTGCTAAAAAAAATAAAGAAGTTAGGGGTTGTGAATAAAATATTAACGGTGCGGTTATAATCTCGCGGAGCGCCGGTGCTGTCCGCAACGGATTACGGCCGGCGGGAAAGGGGGATGCCCGCCGGCGGTTAACAATCATATTTTCAGGATTTCCCTGAGTCTTGATACAGATATTTTTATTTTCTCGTAGTTGTCCATCAGGTCTACATCGAGCGTGTGACGCGCTTTCGAATAGAAAGGCTCGCGCTTGCCGAGCTGCTCGTGTATGAATGTCATCAGTTCTTCCGGAGTCTTGTTTTTAAGCAGAGGTCTTTCCGTCTTGCCCATCATAAGATGTTTGTACAGTACGTCGGGCGACGCTTTCAGATATACTGTCTGCGCCTGGCCGTTCATGTATTCGATATTGTCGAAGAAGCAGGGGGTTCCTCCGCCGCAACTGATTATCACGTCTTCGAATTCAGCTACCTCGTGGAGCATGTTGTGCTCGATCTGCCGGAAAGCCTCCTCGCCACGCTCGGCGAAAATCATGGGTACGGTCTTGCGCATCCTGCTCTCGATGTACCAGTCGAGGTCGTAGAACCGTAGGCCGGTCTCCTTGGCCAGAGCCTTGCCTACAGTGGTCTTGCCGGCTCCCATGTAGCCTACTATTATTATTCTCCTCATCAGCTTCTTAATTCCGGGGATTATCGCTTTCTCGTCGGAAGGTGCGTTCTTTTCATTTCTTTTTGGTGGGAGCGGCCTTTATTATCTCCATGCACTCTTCGAGCGTCAGCTCGGCCGCCTTTTCGTGAACGGGTTTCGGCAGACGGTAGTTCTTGCCGTCGTAGGCGATGTACGGGCCGTATCGTCCGTTGAGAATCTCAAGTTTCGGCTCTTCGGCGAATGCCTTGATGTGGCGCTGCTCCTCTTGCTTGCGCTTTTCTTCTATGAGGCTTATGGCCGTGTCGAGTGTCACGGTCATCGGGTCTTCGCCCTTTGGCAGCGACACGTATTTTCTGTTGTGCAGCACGTAAGGGCCGAAACGGCCTGCGCCGATAATCACTTTCTCTCCCTCATACTCGCCGATTTCCCGTGGTAGTTTGAACAGTTCGAGCGCCTCTTCAAGCGTGATGGTTTCCATGCTCTTGTCGGACGGCAGCTGTGAGAAGCGCGGTTTCTCCTCTTCGTCTGCCGCGCCTATCTGTATAACGGGGCCGAAACGGCCGATTTTCACGAATACAGGCCGGCCGCTTGCAGGGTCGATGCCGAGCTGCCGCTCACCGGCTTTGTGCTCCGAGCGGGTGTTCATGGTGTTCTCTACGATCGGTTCGAACTTCGAGTAGAAGTCTTTCATCATGTCTGTCCATTTCTCTTTGCCCTCGGCAATCTCGTCAAACTTCTGTTCCACGGTGGCGGTGAAGTTGTAGTCCATTATACTCGGGAAGTATTTCATGAGGAAATCGTTCACCACAATGCCTATGTCTGTGGGCAGCAGTTTGCCTTTGTCGCTGCCTGCCATCTCTTTTTTCGTGTGGCGTGTAATCTTGTTGTCTTTGAGCGTGTCGATGGTGAAGGTGCGCTCTTCACCTTTTTTATCGCCCTTGTGCACGTATTCGCGTTGCTGTATGGTGCTGATTGTAGGGGCGTATGTAGACGGTCGCCCGATGCCCAGCTCTTCCAGCTTGTGCACGAGGCTTGCCTCGGTGTACCTGAGCGGCCCCTGGCTGAAGCGCTCGGTGGCGGTAATCTCTTTCGACATCAGTTCCTGACCCTCGCTCATGGGGGGCAGTATGTGGCTGTTGGCCTCGTCGTCATGCTGCTGTTCGTCGTCATCCGCCGACTCGCGGTATACTTTCAGAAAACCGTCGAACTTAACCACCTCGCCCGTTGCCATGAACTGCGGCATGCTTTTGTCGCCCGTTTCCGGCCGTATGCTTATCGACACGGTGGTCTTCTCAATCTCCGCGTCGGCCATCTGGCTTGCCGCCGTGCGCTTCCAGATGAGGTCGTAGAGGCGTTTCTCCTGTGTGGTGCCGTCTATCTCATGGTCGTGCATATATGTTGGGCGTATCGCCTCGTGCGCTTCCTGCGCTCCTTTCGAGTTCGTATGGTACTGCCGTTTATGGCTGTATTCCTTTCCCCACACTTTTATTATCTCGTCTTTGCTCGCGTTGAGGCACAGTGAGGATAGGTTTACAGAGTCAGTACGCATGTAAGTGATGCGTCCGTTCTCGTACAGGTGCTGCGCCACCATCATCGTCTGGCTCACTGTGAAGCCGAGTTTGCGTGCCGCCTCCTGTTGAAGCGTCGATGTGGTGAATGGCGGTGCCGGGGTGCGTTTGAGCGGTTTTTTGTTTGTCGACTCTATCGTGAACCGTGCGTTCTTGCACTTTTCGAGGAAATCTGTAACCTCAGCCTCCGTCTTGAAGCGTGTGCCGAGTTCGGCTTTCACCTCTGTCACGCTTCCGTCGCCGCCCTTGATGGCGAAAATACCGTTCACACGATAGTATGGCTCGCTGTTGAAAGCCTGTATCTCACGTTCGCGCTCGGCTATCAGGCGTACCGCTACGCTCTGCACACGGCCGGCCGACAGAGCCGGTTTCACCTTGCGCCACAGTACAGGTGAGAGTTTGAAGCCCACAATTCTGTCGAGCACTCGGCGTGCCTGCTGCGCATTGACAAGGTTCATGTCGAGGTTTCTCGGCTTGTTGATGGCATCGAGTATGGCAGGCTTTGTTATTTCGTGGAATACTATTCTGCTTGTTTTGGCCTCGTCGAGACCCAGCACCTCGCACAGATGCCATGATATGGCTTCTCCCTCGCGGTCCTCATCGGATGCGAGCCATATCTTGTCGGCTTTCTTGGCGTTGCTTTTCAGTTCCTTGACGAGCTTTTCTTTCTCTTCGGGAATCTCGTAGTCGGGCTGCAACGTGTTGACATCGACGCTAAGCTCTTTCTTTTTCAGGTCCCTGATGTGGCCGTAGCTCGACATCACTTTATATTCGTCTCCCAAAAACTTCTCTATTGTTTTCGCTTTTGCCGGAGACTCGACTATAACTAAATTCTTTTGCATAATCGACTGATATTATTATAATTGGGGTGCAAAAGTAAGCAAAAACTTTTCCACTACATTATATATAAGGTAAAATTTCTACTTTTTTAATGATTTATTGTGAATATCGAGATATGTCCTTATCGCATGGCGGATGGAGCGCAGCCCGAACTGCTCTGTGTGGATGTCGCCGGGCGCGAGCCAGAAACACTCGTCGGCATCGTCCGCCGGTCGTGCACAGGAGCAATCTCTCACCTCGCACCGGAAAAACATGTCAAGAGTATGGATGTCGAGGCCGGAGTAGAGATAGATGTTCGGCAGGCTGAACAGGTATTCGGTCTTCTTCACTTCCAGTCCCGTCTCCTCCATTATCTCACGTGCGATGCCCTCTTCGGCCGTCTCGTCGTTGTCCACAAAACCGCCCGGCAGGTCGAGGGTGCCTTTCCCCGGCTCTTTCCCACGCTTTGTCACGAGCAACTCTCCCTTGTCGTTTACTATGAAAGCGGCCGTTGCAGCGCTTGGGTTTACATAGAACACGAGTCCGCATTTGGCGCATACACGGCTCTTTTCGTTGTTTATGTTGAAGTGCTTGCTGCCGCACTTGGGGCAATAGTTGAGTTTGTCCAGCATTTCGGTATTCTGTTTTTTCGTATTAATTACGTGGGCATGTAGCCATACGGATGTCATATCATGTGCAATATTACGAAAAAATATTTGCAGCCGCAATATAAAGCGTATGTTTTTTATCGGATGGCGGCGTTATTGGTTTTATGTGGAAACATTTGGGTTTTATGATGCGGCATTATGCCTTTGCGGCTTCTCTTTGATGGGCTGTGAGCCGACTGAAAGGGGAAAACACTGTGCCGAACGGAAAAAAATCGTTATCTTTGCAGTGGACAGATTGTGGCTTGCGTGTGTCGGTAGGCTGTGGGACACCGTTTATATGTTGGTTCGCGGCCATCGGCTTGTGCCATATTTGCGGATGAATATTACTATGATAATTATGAAGAAAAGATTTAAAACACTGTTTGTCATGCTTGCCGCCGTGCTCGCCGCGTCGGCTCAGAAAGGCATGGAGTTTGATTTGTGGCCTGGTAAAGCACCGGGAAATAACGGCGACCCGAATGACGTTGCCAAAGTGTATGTATATCTTCCGGATGCCAAGAAAGCCACGGGGCGTGCCGTGGTGATATGTCCGGGCGGTGCTTATACGGTGCTGGCTATGGGGCACGAGGGCAAAGACTGGGCACAGTTCTTTAATGGCCAGGGCATAGCGGCTATCGTGTTGAAGTACCGTATGCCGCACGGTAACCGTAACATTCCTGTCAGTGATGCCGAGGAGGCCATGCGGATGGTACGGCGCAATGCCACGGCTTGGCATATAGACCGCAATCAGGTTGGTATAATGGGCTCGTCGGCAGGCGGTCATCTTGCTTCTACAGTGGCTACCAAGGCCAAGGGTGACGCCGCTCCCAACTTCCAGATATTGTTCTATCCGGTGATAACGATGGATCCGAGCTTCACCCATAAAGGCTCACACGACAATCTCCTCGGAGCCAATCCTGGCAAGAAACTGGAGCGGCTGTACAGCAGCGATCAGCAGGTCACCCATACCACGCCACGCGCTTTCATTGCCCTGAGCGACGACGATGACGTTGTTCTTCCGGCAAACGGCACCAATTATTATCTTGAATGCTATCGCCACGATGTGCCGGCATCGCTCTATGTCTATCCTGCCGGCGGTCACGGATGGGGCATTCAGCAAAGTTTCCCTTACCACATAGAGATGATTCTCAACCTGAAAGCGTGGCTGAACAGTTTTTAAAGGTAAAAAGGTAAAAAAGCCATGCGGACTAATGAGCGACAGAGAACAACCTGTCGATAAAGAGTCCGCATGGCTTTTTTTACTTATCTATTTGGTAGTTGGGTGGTTAGGAGACGGGTGGCAAGTAACATACCACCAAGGTGGGACCGACCGAATTTTCATACCGCAGCCTTTAACCAACGTTTTTTTGCCTTTTTTACTTTGATACAGGTATCCGCCGGTCTTCTCATGCGGTCATGCCGTTGTCACAGCAGTCTCTCTATCTCCAGGCTCAGGTCGTCCATCTGCTCCGAGCGCTTCACGAGATTGTTGTTTCTGTCTATCAGGAAGAACTCAGGCAGGTTGCTTATATTATATAATGACAGGTATCTCGAGCTGAGACTGCTCTTGTCGTATACGCATATCCACGGCAGGGCGGCTGTCTTCTGCTTCCAGAAATGCTCGTCGGCGTCTACCGACACCTGGTATATCTCCAGGCCCCGGTCGTGATACTTGTTGTACAGTTCGCGGAGCATGAGTATTCGTTTGGGCGACTCTTCCATGCCGAATATGTGGAAGTCGAGCAGCACCACGTTGCCGGCCAGCTCTGTCAGTGTGTGTATCGTGCCGGTGTTGTCGGGCAGTTTGATGTCTATCACTCCGGCTGTCGAGATCTTTGCCGGGTCTATTTCTTTGTCTCTGTCGGCCGCGGCTATGCGCTCATTCTTCATTCCCTCGATAGCTATGTTATGCAGGTTCTTGCCACGCTCGGCCTCTGGGTAGTAGGTGTCCCATGCCGTGGCCACGGCGGCGAACACCCTTATGTCGTCCCTGTTTGTGCGTGGGTTGAATATCAGGAAGTTGCCGAGTGTCTGGAAGAGGGCGAAGTATGACGATGCCGCCTTGGGGTCTTTGAATATGTAGTTTGTCTTGACATATGCTTTGTGCTCGTCTATGATTTTCATCAGGCTGTCGAGCGCTTCCTCGCGGTTCATGTCGTGGTTGTTCTCGAGCGCCATCACCCGCTTGTGCAGCGCAATCTGTCTTAGCGACAGCTCCTTGATGCGCTCGCAGTCCTCAGAACCGCTGACGGTATAGCCTGTGGGCATGGTGGCGTATGACGCTTTCACGGTGATATCGCGTGCCGAGTCGCAGGCAAGGTTTATAATCCGGTCGCCTATGCGCAGACGGTAGAACTCCGGCGACATGCCTGCCTTGTCGCTGAAAGCGAACTTGCCGTCGGCACCGAGCCTGGCTGAGTCTACGGCCACGGGGCCTGTGAGGCTCATGTTCTCGAAATACAGCACCGAGTCTTCCGCTCCGGTAATCTCGCCGTTCACGACATACTTGTTTCCGATATCGCAGGAGGCCATTGCCATCAGCGTGGCGGCCACGAAAATAATCTTTTTCATATATTGTTTTGAGGATATAAGTCTGCCGGCAACACCGTGCGGGCTTGCCGATTGATGGTGCAAAGATAGGAATTTTGGACGTATGTAAATATTATTATCAATAATTTAACACTTGGATTTGGTGTGAAATAGACGCGGAAACGATATACGGCACGATATATGGGAGGCCGTTTCCCGGCTTCGGTTTTGCGTTTAGCGTCCCGTTGGGTCGCGTTTGGCATGGTTTTGCGACGCGACGGGTATCCCGTTGGAGGATGAAAGGCGGCTAAACGCGACCCAACGGGATGCCCGTTACAGGAAAAAGTCCGGATTTTTTGCCGCGGGCGGCTTGTCATGATGTGGGTGTTTTTGTGTTAATCGCTGGTATTGAGGAGGTTGCGCTAATCGGTCGGATACTCGGAAAATCGAGACCAGGCGATTTGTTTTTTGAAATACAGGTCTTAATTTTGAGGCTGTTGTAAATATTGATTACCGTTTTTAACACTTCGTCCACGTTTGATTGCCGGATCCTCCATTTTATCGGAACGTCAGGTAGGAGACACGTCATATCATAATAAAACGAAAAATAGCATACATTATTCGTTTGTTAGTGCGAATTTAATTATCTTTGTCCGAATTTTATTTATTAGATGTTTTTAAATACAAAGATGAACGTAATTACGAAAAGTATTCAACTGGCTGATGGAAGAACCATCACCATTGAGACCGGGAAAGTGGCAAAGCAGACCGACGGAAGTGTTGTACTGCGTATGGGCAACACCGTACTTCTGGCCACTGTTTGTGCCGCAAAAGATGCAGTTCCCGGAACAGATTTCATGCCCTTGCAGGTCGACTACAAGGAGCAGTATGCCGCGGCGGGTCGTTTCCCCGGCGGCTTCACGAAGCGCGAGGGTAAGCCCGGCGACAACGAGATACTCACTTCTCGTCTTGTAGACCGTGTGCTGCGCCCCCTGTTCCCGTCAAACTATCATGCAGAAGTATTCGTCAACGTGATGCTGCTCAGTGCGGACGGCGTTGACCAGCCCGATGCTCTGGCCGGATTTGCTGCTTCCGCAGCCCTGGCTTGCTCGGATATACCTTTCGAATGCCCTATAAGCGAGGTGCGTGTGGCACGTGTGAACGGCGAGTATGTCGTGAACCCGACATTCGCCCAGATGAAAGACGCCGACATGGATATCATGGTAGGTGCTTCGGCTGAGAACATAATGATGGTTGAGGGCGAGATGAAGGAGGTGTCCGAGCAGGACATGATCGGAGCGCTCAAAGTGGCCATGGAGGCAATCAAGCCTATGTGCGAGTTACAGGCCGAACTGTCGAAAGAACTTGGCAAGGATGTGAAGCGCGAGTATGACCACGAGGTGAACGACGAGGAGCTGCGCGAGCAGGTGAGCAAGGAGTGCTATCAGAAAGCATACGATATCACACGCCAGGCCCTCGACAAGCATGCGCGCGCCGAAGCGTTCGAGAAGATCATCGAAGAGTTCAAGGAAAGCTATGCCGCTGCGCACGCAGACCTCACCGAGGACGAACTGGAAGAGAAGTGCGCCATGATGGACCGTTACTATCACGACGTGGAGCGCGATGCCATGCGCCGCTGCATCCTCGACGAGGGAATACGTCTCGACGGCCGCAAGACAGACGAGATACGCCCGATATGGTGTGAGGTAAGCCCGCTGCCAATGCCTCACGGAAGCTCGATATTCACCCGCGGCGAGACACAGAGTCTCTCCACATGTACGCTTGGAACTAAACTCGACGAGAAACTGGTGGACGATGTGCTCGACAAGAGCTATCAGCGTTTCCTGCTGCACTACAACTTCCCGCCTTTCTGCACCGGCGAGGCAAAGGCGCAGCGCGGTGTGGGACGTCGTGAGATAGGACACGGACATCTTGCATGGCGCGGTCTTAAGGGCCAGATACCCGAGGACTTCCCCTACACTGTGCGTCTGGTGAGCCAGATCCTCGAGAGCAACGGCTCGTCGTCGATGGCTACCGTATGTGCCGGCACGCTCGCGCTGATGGATGCCGGAGTGCCGATGAAGAAACCGGTGAGCGGCATCGCGATGGGTCTCATCAAGAACCCGGGCGAAGACAAGTATGCCGTGCTCAGCGATATTCTCGGCGATGAGGACCACCTCGGTGACATGGACTTCAAGACTACCGGTACGAAAGACGGACTGACAGCCACACAGATGGACATCAAGTGCGACGGACTTAGTTTCGAGATACTTGAAAAGGCGCTCATGCAGGCAAAGGCCGGACGCGAGCACATACTCGGAAAACTCACCGAGACGATAGCCGAGCCGCGCGAAGAACTTAAGCCACACGTGCCGCGCATCATACAGATAGAGATCCCCAAGGAGTTTATCGGAGCGGTGATAGGCCCGGGCGGTAAGATAATACAGCAGATGCAGGAAGACACCGGCGCCACTATCGTGATAGACGAGATAGACGGTGTGGGCAAGGTTCAGGTGAGCGGACCGGACAAGACGAGCATCGATGCCGCTCTCGGAAAGATACGCGCCATCGTGGCAATACCCGAGGTGGGCGAGGTATACGACGGAACAGTACGCTCGATAATGCCTTACGGCTGCTTCGTGGAGATAATGCCCGGCAAAGACGGACTGCTTCATATCAGCGAGATAGACTGGAAACGTCTTGAAACCGTCGAGGAAGCAGGTATCAAGGAGGGTGACAAGATTCAGGTGAAACTGATGGAGATAGACCCCAAGACCGGCAAGTACAAGCTCTCTCACCGTGTGCTCATCGAGAAACCGGCCGATTATGTGGAGCGTCCCGCACGCGGCGAGCGTCGTGAGCGCCGTCCACGTCCTGATCGTGGCGAGCGTCGTCCGCGCCCCGAGCACGGCGAGCGCCGCCAGCATCATGACTTCAACGAAGCTCCGGTGCAGGAAAACCACGAGCCGAAAGATTTCAACGACTCTCTCGACCACATGGATTTCTAAACGGTGGAAGATGGTTTCCGGAGTAGGGTAGCATACATTCCGGAAATGATTATAGTGCAATAGACAGCCTTGCCAAAGGCTTTATGATAGTCTCCGCCCGTGATAGTTTGCCCGGGCGGAGATTTTTTTTCATATACAACCATTTTATATACGACCAATGGTTTTGGGATGACGGGGCATCGCATGATGGCGTATCCGTATATACGCTTGAAGCCATGCAGATATAAATACATTCATTTTAAAGAATATAATTATGAGCAACGAAGTTTTATATATCCTTCTGCCTGATTACGCAGCGCATGAGGCAGTGTACCTCTCCCAGGCGATAGCATCGGATGAGCAGTCGTTGAAGGAGACTCCAAAGTATGTCAACAAGGTTGTGGCGCCCACGATGGACCCGGTAAGGTCTATCGGTGGTTTCCGCACGATGCCCGACTATTCGTTCGACACGATGCCCGACGATTATGCCGCAATAGTTCTTATAGGCGGTTTCGGCTGGTATCAGCCCGTGGCCGACAGGGTGGTGCCGATTGTGGAGAAGGCGCTAAAGGCAGGTAAAGTGGTCGGCGCGATATGCAACGGGGCGTCGTTCATGGCAAAGCATGGTTTTCTCAATACCGTGAGGCATACCGGTAACGGCTTGGAGCAACTCCGGTCGTGGGGAGGCAGCAACTATACCGGTGAGAAAATGTATGTGCACAGTCAGGCTGTTAGCGACGGCATGACGGTGACGGCCAACGGGTCGGCAGCGTTAGAGTTTGCGAAAGAGTTGCTGCTGGTATTGGAAAATGACACGCCGGAGCGCATAGAGATGTACTACCGGTTCAACAGGCAGGGCTTTTGCGCGCTGTTTCCAGCAAAGGAATAATATGATGCGAAGCGGACGGTAGAGCGCGTGGCCGGTATGTTGACGTCTTATTATGTGTCGCATCGTTGAGTGTCCATGCGGAGAATGAATACCGGTCGAATGTTAATGCCATTATAACAGTATGGAAACATCAAGATTAATATTACGCCCTTGGCAAGAGAGCGATGCGAATTCGTTGTTCAAGTATGCCAAGGACACGGCTGTGGGGCCTGCCGCCGGATGGCCGCCGCATACATCGGTGGAAGACAGTGCTGAGATAATCCGCACCGTGTTTGCCGCTCCCGAGACTTATGCTGTAGTGTTGAAAGCCACCGGCGAGCCGGTAGGATGTTGCGGTTTGGTGTTTGCCGACGGAACACATTCATCGGAAACAAGAAAAAACGAGGCTGAAATCGGATATTGGATAGGCAGGCCTTATTGGGGGCAAGGTCTTATTCCCGAAGCCGTCGGGGCGCTTGTTGAACGGTGTTTCGGATATTTCGCCTTGTCGGCAGTGTGGATTGGACATTACGACGGTAATGCCCAATCGCGTCGTGTGGCCGAGAAGTGCGGTTTCAGGTATCATCACACGGAGTATGGCAAGCCTTCGCTTCTCGGTGATACCCGCACTGAGCATTTCCTGAGGCTTACATCGCAAGAGTGGCGTACCGCTAATGACAGGCGGCCATAAATTTTTTATTGATGATGGTTGCTGACAAAATAAAGGTGGTGTTCTCACAACCTTTATTTTGTCAGCATTATTTATAAAAAAGAACAATGTAGACAGCATGGGGTAGTGCATTACCGGGTGAGGGCCATAGAAAGTTTGTCCGTAGAGAGCGGCCAATTGCATTCTTAATGTCCAGTCTCTCAAACCTGGAGCCGCGTGATGTTTGTCGGTAAAGAATAACTCTAATATGGTTTGTCGGGTTATACCGGGTAGCGTTTTGAGCGATAAAAGCCAATGCGCTTTATTGTATGTCCGATGGTGGGGATGAGGAATGCCAAGCCTATTTTGCCGTGAATACCGCCAAGCGCAGAGTGCATGAATGAACCAACCCAATGGATGAAAGCCGCAACAGCACTGATGATGGTAAGAAGTGTGAAAATGGCAAGCGACCGAGTGACTGGAGATACTTGTTTACGCAGCTTCTGGAACCATGCTTTCCAACCAAAATGCAAGTATAGATGCCAGACGACATTGCCGGGAAACATACATCCCATAATGATATGTATCCATATCCATGACGAGTGACGGCTTCCCATCGCTTCGAGTAGTATGCTTGAAGCAAGTGTAAACGCTGTCATACATAGCAGTATGCGGTCGCGCAATCAGAGTTTGTCTGCCTTTGTCATTGATGATGGTTTCTTATCAATTCGTACATTGTGGCAATATCCTGGGTCAGTAGAAATTCTACTGCCCCTAAAAAATTGCATAAGAACCGCTACAAATAAAAAAAAGGTTGGACAAACCAACCTTTTACCTTTCATTTTGTCGGGATGAGGCGACTCGAACGCCCGACCCCTACGTCCCGAACGTAGTGCGCTACCAACTGCGCTACATCCCGATTGCTTGAAAGCGAGTGCAAAGGTATAGAAAAAATCCGAAACACGTGCAATTTTATCAATAAAAATTTGCATGTATGCAAAAAAACATCTACCTTTGCACTCGGATTTGAAAAAATCCTATTGGTGCCATAGCTCAGTTGGTAGAGCAAAGGACTGAAAATCCTTGTGTCCCCGGTTCGATTCCTGGTGGCACCACTTAGAAGAGAAGCAAAAGACAGTAAAATCCTGATTTCCAAACGAAATCGGGATTTTTTGTTTTCCGAGAGGACGCAAAAAACGGCAGAATATTACCGTTATTGGTGTTCCAAAAGGTGGAGCAAAAGAGGTGGAGCGTAAATCTCCACCGAATAAGATTACTTCTCTCTGATTTGCAACATTTTGCGTATCAAGAAAGCGTGCATGGTTTCCTACTTTTGTACAACGAAAAACTGTAGGAACATGAAAAGAGACTCATTCAACGTGCTTTTCTTTATCAAGAAAGCCAAACTGCTGAAAAACGGGGAAGCCTCCGTATGTATGCGTATCACCGTGAACGGTGTGCGAGTGGAAAACAATATCCGCAAAAGCATTGAACCAGCCTTGTGGAATCAGGCGAAGGAGTGCGCCAAAGGCAAAAGCCGCAAGGCTTGTGAACTCAATCTCTACATCGAGCAAGCCAAAATCAAGTTGCGCAAGCTGTTCGATGAACTGGAAGAGAGGAACCACTCCATCACAGCCAGAATCTTGCAAAAAAAGTTCTTTGGAGCTAACGAAGAAGTGAAGGAGGTCCGCACACTCATCCAAACCATACAGGAGCATAACGACCAATGCCGTGAACTTGTGGGCAAGGACTATGCGCTGATTACTGTCTGCCGTTATGAAAGCTGCAAACGCTATCTAGCAGAACTTATCAAACTGAAATATGACAAGGAGGATTTGCCCTTGTCGGAAATCAATGGTGAACTAGTACGTGCTTTTGAATTTTATCTCAAGACGGAAAAGGAGTGCCAACAAAATACGGTCATCCGTTATATGAAGTGCCTGAAGAAGATAACCAATCTCGCACTTGCCAACGAATGGATAACCAAAGACCCGTTTATCGGTATCAAGTTTCATGAGAAAGAAGTTATCCGTGAGTTCTTGACAATGGATGAACTACTCACTATCTATCACAAGGAATTTCCGTTAGAGCGTATCACCATTGTCCGTGATGTCTTCATCTTTGCAGGCTTCACATTTGTTGCACTAACTAATGTATGCTTGATTATCAATAAATTGCAAACTAATAATAGAGGTATAGGTAATGGATTAGAAACCACCTGCCTTCATCATTTTGCATGATTCCCAATCATTTCAAATAGCTCAATGCGAAGATAATATTATTTTGAGAATTAACCAAATTCTGATAATCAAAATCATACAAATTCAG